>JBCCOX010000198.1:0-8097 GCA_039025155.1 Deinococcota bacterium
GAGGCAAAAATAATTGTATTTAACGTCACCCGCCAAATGATTTGACGCCCTTCGATGGGTTCAATCAAAAAGCGCCAGTGCTCGAGCGTAAACTCACTTGGCCAGATAGTGCCAGGCGCTTGATTCGTGACCGTATCAAGTAAAAAGTAAAAATATAGCAAAAATAAAATAAGCGACATGATCGTCAAAAAGATTAATATCGGCCAGGTTCGGTAGTTTTGGGACATTTCTACAGCCTCAGGTTTCAATTTTGGGTCGCTGAACAAGTTGATTAAAGTTAAACGCACGCAAATACAGGGTAGATAAGCCCAACCCCACCACCACGAGTACCATCGCCAGGGCCGCGCCGTAGCCATACTGCAAGTTGCCAGAGTAACTTTGCAACGCAACGTGATAGGCCTGCAGGGCCCATACTTCCGTCGTTGAACCCGGTCCGCCGTCTGTTGACAGTAAAATTTGCTCAAATGAGGTCAGGAGCGACAGCGTTTGATAACAGGTGATAAACAAAATAGGCCACTTGAGCTGAGGTAGCAATATGTAGCGCACTTGCTGCCAGAACTTAGCACCATCAACCTCGCTGGCGTAAATCATGGGTTTGGGAATAGCTCTAAGCGCGCTGGTAAAAATAATCATGCCCATGCTAGCGCCAATAAAGCCGTTGATTAAAATCACAAACACCCACGCGTTGGTTGGTGTATCTAGCATCCAGTTGCGGGCATCAATGCCTAAGCTAGGCAAGATGGAGTTCAAAAAGCCAACATCCCAAGCAAGCCACTTCCACAAAAGCACATAAATGACAGATGGCGTAATACGCGGCAGCAACCAAATAGCGCGAAAAAATGCTGCTTGCCGAGCAGGTAAATAAAAGGTCGTAATCGCTAAGACAATGGCAAAGCCAGTATTAAAGAAGACGAGCGTGACGAAGACGTAAAAGAAAGTATTGATGAGGATGGTCAGTTGGTCGGGCGTGCGGAAAATACGCCGAAAGTTCTCGAGCGTCCAACGCCAGCCTGTATAACTCACGTCAACAATGGCAGCCTCTTGTTGAGGACTTAGCTCGAGACCTAAATCACGCAGAGCTACCAACAACGCATCTTCTGTCACAAAGTCTCTACCTTTGATTGATGTTTCAAAAGACGCAGAGATCGCTTTGAGTTCTCTGGTGTTACGGGGGCGGTTGGGGAGTTGTTTAAGGGCGTCCTCGAGCTCACGCCGTTCACTAAACGCTTGGTCAAGAAGCGTGCCACGAATATCTGCAATAAGCGCGTCTGAAGCACCAGCTTCGCTAGCACCTGGCAAGGTTGCGTCGTTTGCAACGTATACGATACTATCAAGCGCTTCCAAGACATCTTCTGGAAAGCCCTGATCGCGAAGTTGCGTGACGCTACTTCCTGAAATGCTGTAGCGCCCGCCAAAAATCCCCGTTGCAGTACTCATGGACGTAAACGAAAACACCCCCGTGAGCACCACAGGAATAAAGAAGAAGGCCAGCACAAAGGTGAGTGCTGGGGCTAAAAATAGGTAGGGTAAAAGTTTGCGCAAGGTCATCAAGGAAGGTAAGAAGTAAGGGAGAAAATAGTGCTTGATTCTCCCCTACTCTTACAGCTTCCTATTCCCAATTAGCGAATAATAACGCCGTCACCCAGTGCAGCTTCAACTTCTGCCTGGGCATCAGCAACCGCTTGCTCAACAGTTTTGGTGCCTGTCCAAGCAGCTTCTAGGTTTGACCACATGGCGTCCCAGTAGGTACCAAAGTCAACGCTGTTGGGCATTGCGTTGGCGTGAGGTAGCAGACGGTCTGTTGCTGACGCAGCCCATTGGTCATTAGCATAAAGTTCAACCTCTGACTGGGCCCTAGCAATCGCCAAGTGTGCTGATTTAATGGCATGAAGGGAGTTAATACGCGGTTCAGTTGCAATTTTGATAAGCTCAGCGGCAATAAATGCATCATCTTCTGACCCACGGTTTGAAATGAGGTACACCAGTGGATGGGTGATGGTGTTAGCGCGGCCCATTTCGTTGCCAGCAGGAATGAGCGTAAATTGCACGTTGCCAAAAAAGTCGTCTAAGCCTTCGCGGCCGGTGTAGCGTGCGTAGTGCCAGGTGCCACCGTGCCATAAACCAGCTTGACCTGAGGCTACCTCTGCATACCACTGATCCCACTCGGTACCAATGTGGTTTTTGCGGGTCACGCCCATGTCGACGGCGTCCACAAAAAACTGAAAGAAGTTGGTCATCACTTCGGTATCAAAGATGAGCTTGCCAGTTTCGTCGTCGAACATCTCACCACCGAAGGATTGATAAAACTGCCAATAGTCGGGGCCGTTAGAAACACGTGGGTAAAAGCCCATGCCTTCTTCAACCAAGCCGGCATCTTGAATGCGTTGAGCATCTTCAAGCACGTTTTGTAGGGTGTACTCGCCATTTAAGACGGCATCTGGTAAGGCAGCAATGTCAGCGTCACTATAGCCAATGGCGCGCATATGAGGAATCCAGAAAAAGAAGGGGCGTGACTCAGCGTCTTGAGGAACCGCGTAAACGGTGCCATCAAACGATGAAATAGGCCACAAGTTGTCATACACGTTGTTGAGCGGCCAAGAGCCAAGGTCAAGATAATCTTCCACCGGGCGAATGTAGCCAGCTTGCGCCCACGGAGCAATGTCGGCGTGACTGGTGACAACGATGTGGGGCGCTTCGCCTGCTTCTGCTGCTAGGGTAAAGGCTTGCTTAAACTCATCCCAGCCGCTGTAAAGCTGTCCTGTGACGGTGATGTCAATCTCTTGACCCATGATTGACATTTCGCGTTCCAAGATGTCGGCTGCCATCTCGATTGCGTCAACGCGGTAGTGATCATTATCGTTACTACCACCAGCCCAAACCTCAACTGTAATTTCTTGTTGAGCTAGGCCAAAACCTATAACTAGAGCAACTAATAAAGACAAAACTCGAGCTTTCATAAATGAGCCCTCCTCCATGTGTTTATTTCTAAGGCTTAGAAAATCACACGTTCGTCAGAGGCTTGTCACGTCGTTGTCAGCTAAATGTCAACTGTAAACATTTTGTGAACGTTCTGGTGTTACCCAATGCGTGTTGTGAGTTAAGTTCATTCACAGCAATAATTTTGTACCCATCCCAAGCAGGCATCTCTCTACTACAAGTGAGACATGCCATACCTAACCCCACTCCACAAGTTCTCCACAACTAGGTTTCACGATACAAACAGCCAGCATGACACCCTCAGCCAAGCCTATAACTTACCCCCCAAGGTGATACTGGCTGTGTTGTCGAATAGCTGCAAGATAGGAAAGGAAACCCATGCAAAGACGTTTTAACGCCATATTTTGCTCCTTGCTCGTGTGGTTTTTTGTGAGCGCATGTAGTGGTCAAAGTCATCAGCTTAGCGACCAACCCATTCAGTCAGCACCACCTGTGGAATTAGATAGCACCTATTACCTCCCTCAACGTGATTCGGTAGCCACCATGACCGAAACGCTCGTTTTAGAAGATGCTTTACGCGGCAAAAACTTGCTGACAACAGTTGTTTATCCCACAACAGCAGCCAGCTTTCCGGTGATTGTTTCCTCTCATGGATTTTTGGGATCAGGTTCAGCACCCAGGGCGCTCGCTGAATATTGGGCAGCTTACGGCTACGTTGTAATTATGCCGACCCATGCCGATTCGCGTGACTTTGGGCCGCCGCCTACCGACACACGACCAGCTAGTCCAGCAGCTTGGGACAACCGAAGTCAAGATATAGCCTTGTTGTTGAACTCTTTAGATGTGCTCGAGCACGCCCTAACGCACTTTACTGGCGCATTTGATAGCTCAGCTATTGCTGTTGCTGGCCATTCATTTGGAGCTTATACAACGCTCCTCGTTGCAGGTGCAACCGTAACCACACCCGACGGTCAAACACGCTCGTTTGATGACCCACGCCCCAGAGCCTTCTTAACTCTATCCCCACCCGGACTAGGCGAATGGACAGGTCTAGACGAGACATCTTGGGATAGTCTCAACCACCCCATCATGTTTGCTACCGGTTCACTGGACTTTGTTGCTGGGCGCGGTCCTGCCTGGTCACAGGAAGGATATTTATTCAGCCCAGAAGGAGATGAATACGCATTGTTTATTGAGGGCGCAGACCACGAAGATTTCAGCGGCCGGGAGCCTAAAGAAGGCGCACCTGCAGAGGTTATCTACGCTTCGTTACGAAGTGCTAGCCTTGCCTTTTTTGATGCTTACGTACAAGATGTGAACGCTGCAAGGGACTATCTTCAGTCAGATCAACTCGAGCGTGGCAGTAGCGGAATTGCCGTCATTAACAGCAAATAATATCAAAGTGATTTTTGTGTGCTACGTTGTACCCTGCAAAACGCTCGTGCGAGCGTATCCTTAGACGATTTAGATTACGCTGTTATTCTTTTGATTTAGTAGAACACAGGTATCCAAAGCGTCATACACAGGTTGCTAACGATGCTAGACAGGCACGCTTACACCTTGCAGACCCGCTCGAGTTCAGCGTAAACTAGTGTCAATGATTAACTAACCCAACCACCACACATCTTGTGTTTACACCGCTCTACCATCTTGTCTAGCGGGGTTGGGTCTGTAAAATTTATGTAGGTTTAAAGCTGCTCCACCGGCTTGCCAAGTTACCCTTTAAATTTATTTTGATGACATACGCCCTGACCACCCCGCACGGGAGGTCAACGTATGTCCCTTGTTTTGCAAACCCAACAGCTCAGTTATCAAGTTCATAATCAACCTGAGGTTTTATTTCAAGATGTCAATATGACCCTGTATGAAGGTGATCATGTTGGTTTACTAGGCCGTAATGGTGCTGGTAAAACAACTTTACTGAGGTTACTTCTTGATGAGCTCGAGCCAACCTCAGGCCACATCATCTGCAACGCACCCGTGGGGATTATTCGCCAAGAAGATCAGCTCGAGCGCGCCGATACCACGCTTAACGCACTGCTTGCTAGCCATCCTGACCTTGCTAATATTCATCAGAAGATGACAGTGCTCGAGCAAGCTGGCATCCCCGATCCGTTAACCTACGCTGACCTTGTTCATGACTTTAGCGAGCAAGGTGGCTATGACCTCTGCCAACAGGTTGAACAAGAGGTGAGTTTACTCGGGTTTGAGGTGGATGTACTGAGTAAACCTGTCTCGAGCCTCTCCGGAGGGCAACGACGCTTACTCAAGTTGATGAGTGCATTCGTCCAACCATCTCCTCTACTTTTATTGGATGAACCCACAAATTATCTTGATGAGCAGGCAAGTCAATATCTTATCGACAAGCTAGATGACTACTATGGCGCGTGTTTAATCATCTCGCACGACCGCTGGTTTTTAGATCAGGTCGTTACTCAGATTTATGAGTTAGACCATCAACAAATCACGCATTACAGCGGCAATTACAGTCAGTTTCGGGCCACCAAAGACGCTACGTTTAAACAACAAACACGGCAAAAAGAACGGCTCGAGGCAGACATTGGCAAACTCCAAGAAACCGCCCGCAGTTATGTCATTTGGGGTGGACGCAAAGAAAAAGAAAAATCTGGCGCGCTGGATAAAGGTTTTATTAGCGCGCGCGCAGCCAGATTGCAAAAACGCGGCCTGCTCGCTAAAGAACGCATGCTTGCCAAAATTGATGAGCTTGAACATACCAAACCTTGGCTGGACAAGCACTACAGCATTCACTTTCCAGAAGATATTCAGGTACCAACCGGAACCTGCTTAACCTTACAAGATATTTCGTTTGATGCTTACAGAAATGATACTCGCGTAGATGACGCTTCAAATATCCCCTCAACCAGCCAGCCAATTCTCAATAACATTCACTTAACACTGCCTTGGGGCAGTCACATGGCGCTTGTTGCTGCAAATGGTTCTGGCAAGACAACCCTTTTTAAGTTGCTTACTCGCAAGTTGATGCCAACCTCAGGGCAAGTTTTGTGGTCAAAAGGCGTCCAATTAGGCTATTTGCCACAAGTGTGGAACATGCCAAACAATGTGACGACCATTGCTGAGCTTTTTAGCAATGACGAATCCCACCAAGCGCGCACCACGTTAGGCGCACTGCATGTCAAAGGTGATGTCTTCTTTAAGCCACTTAACGCACTTAGCGAAGGGCAAAAACGCAAAGTGAGCTTAGTTCGACTGATGTTGAGCGCGCCTAATGTACTTCTACTTGATGAACCCAGTACGCACTTGGACTATGAAAGTTTGGAGATGCTCGAGCACGCCCTAGCTAGCTACCCGGGAACAATTTTGCTAGTGAGTCACGACAAATACTTACGCGAGCGCGTGTGCGACCAGCATCTTGACCTGAGTGCGTTATCCGCTAAGCTCGAGTCGTGAAACATCTGATTTCAGCAACATAGGTTGAGTCAACTAGCTGTGCTGCCAGTTATCCGGATCATCATTCTCATTAGGAGACAACCCTAAAATCTCGCCGTCTGTAGTGACACCTAAACCCAACACTGTACGATTGGCGTAGGCAAAGTAGCTGATGACTTGGTTTAGCTCGAGGATTTCAGCATCATCCAAGCCAACATCTCGCAATGCTTGCACATGTTCTTCTTGCATATTTGCAGGTTCCAACGTCAACGCTTTTGCATAGGTCATAATGGCGAGTTCTTTAACATCAAACGCTGTTTCTAGTGCATCTTGTTCGATGGCTTGTTTAATGTTGGCTGCTTTAGCATCATCACCTAAAAGCCGCGTCATGCCAGTAGAATGATGCTGATAACAGTATTGGCAGCCGTTTAAGTAGCTTACATAGCTACCCGTTGCTTCAAGCAGCCATTTGGGATGGGTGTTGTTACTGTGATGAAGAACATGTTTGTAAATCGCCATGTGCCCCTCGAGCGTATTTGCCCGCAAGCTATGCACTTTCATGATGTTGTCAATGTAACCGTCTGGCGTGGCAATGCGGTCGTAGAGCTTTTTGAGCCTGCCTCGAGCCTCAGCCAAAGGAATATGTTTAATCCACATGACCACACGGTATCATGCTATTTCTAGTTAGTTCCTTTGAGGATGCCCTCGAGGTTTCTCGAGTACCGATGAGAGATGAGATACCTCTTGTTCAGATAGAGGTGCAAATCCTCTTAGGAGCAACATCAGCATCATCAGCTAAATCGTCAACGCCGTAATGTACAGGGATTTTTCTAGCTGCTAAACGTTGCCTAAATTTCCATAGAGACAGTCCTGCGAGTTCTCGCGCTTTACCTACGGACAAACGTCCAGATGCGTATAAGCTTAATGCTAGTTCTTGCTTAGCTTCTTCCACAGTGAGCTGTGCAGCATCTAAAATGTCTTGAGGAATATCTAGCGTGACAAGTTGATCCATGTTGTATCCAGTCTAACGCATTTGATACTTGCCTGACTCGAAGCAATCATCTGACGATCAATGCGTTTTGATCTAAACTAATTTTATGACCCCAGAAACAGTTAAACAACATCTTTATAAGCACAGACTCATCAGCATTATTCGTGGCAAGTTTGGGCTCGAGGGCATCTTGAAGCTCGCTGAGGCCCTGCTTTCGGGCGGCGTTAAGGTCGTTGAAGTCACGCTGAATAGTACTGACGCCCTCACCGCCATTAGCCAACTTAACGAACACTTTGCTGGTGACATGTTGGTGGGTGCTGGCACCGTGCGCACAGCTAGCGATGTTAAGGACGCTATCAATGCTGGTGCATCCTTTTTGATTGCGCCGTGTTTGGATTTACCGTCCGTAGAGGCTGCAAAAGCCCACAACACCCTTTTACTACCGGGGATTTTTACTGCCTCAGAAGCACAAACGGCCTATGTGGAAGGTTGCCAAACGGTCAAACTTTTTCCAGCAGATGCCTTGGGGCCCTCTTACTTAAAAGCCTTACGTGCGCCACTTGACCATATTGATTTTGTGCCGACAGGCGGGGTGAATCATGAAACAATTGGCGCATTTCATCAGGCGGGTGCGGTGGCTTTTGGTGTAGGTAGTGCGCTGGTTAAAAACGTTGAGGTGACGGCAGATGAGCTTACTGCACTCACCGAGCGGGCGCGCGTGCTAGTGAATGCACTGGCAGAAGCTCGAGCCAGTAGCTAAC
>JBCCOX010000199.1:0-8071 GCA_039025155.1 Deinococcota bacterium
GCTGAACTAAACCTGTATTCTTGCAGCATCAAATGTTAAGCTTAACATAAGCGTTCAATAGGTCCGAATCAATCTAACCCTAGCTAGTTGTCTGCACTTTTGCTAACAGCCTGCAGAGATGAGGTTAACTATGGCATCACTCAGCCATGCACCGCCTAGTCATTACAATGCAAGTTGGGCATCTCTTAAACATCACCCTGTGCCAACCTGGTTCTGCGATGCCAAGTTTGGAATTTACTTTCACTGGGGACCGTATAGCGTGCCTGCTTATGACAACGAGTGGTACTCGCGCAACATGTATATAGAGGGAAGCAACGCCCACACGCATCACTTAAAAACGTACGGTTCGCTGGACAGCTTTGGCTACAAAGATTTTATTCCTATGTTTACAGCAGACAAGCTAGACGTTGAGGCGTGGGTTGACCTGTTCCAAAACGCCGGGGCCAAGTTTGCAGGTCCCGTTGCTGAACACGCAGACGGGTTTGCCATGTGGGATAGTAAGGTAAATTCGTTTAATGCTGCTAGTATGGGTCCCAAACAAGACATTGTGAGGCTGTTTGAACGTGCCATTCGCCAAACTGACATGAAGTTTATTGCTACCTTGCATCATATGTGGCTCTGGGCGTGGTATCCCACGTGGGACAAAACCGTGGATGCCTCTAATCCAGAGCACAGCGACCTTTACGGTCCTTTAGTAGAACCTGATGAGTTCGATAACCCTTGGTCAGACGACGCATTTAACGATACCTTTGTCGCCAAAATCAAAGAGGTTATCGATGGCTATCAGCCAGACTTACTTTGGTTTGACGCGCGTATGGACCGGGTGAGTGAGCGTCACAGGCAAGATTTTGCGGTGTACTATTACAACCGTGCGCTCGAGTGGGGCCGCGAAGTTGGCATCACCTACAAAAATAAAGATATGGGTTGGGGCTCAGCCATTTTAGATGTTGAACGTGGACGTATGAGCAGCTTACAACCTTACGCGTGGCTCACGGATGATTCGGTGTGTTGGCGTAGCTGGGCGCACCTGCACGAGCCTGAATACAAATCTAGCAAGCGTTTGCTGGACAGCCTCGTGGACATTGTGAGTAAAAACGGTAATTTGCTACTGAATATTCCACCTCGAGCAGATGGCACCATTTCAGATGAAGTGCAAACCCTGCTGTTAGACATGGGCAAGTGGCTAGCTATTAATGGCGAGGCTATTTACGGCACGCGCCCGTGGACGGTTTATGGTGAAGGTCCGACTAAAGTTAGCGAAGGGCACTTTAGCGAAAAAGATAACGAGCTTATGCACGCTCAGGACATTCGCTATACCACTAAAGGTGACGTCCTGTACGCTATCGTTATGGGCGTACCTTACGAAACTATACGACTTCACAGCCTCACCCAAGATGCATTAAACGGTAGGACAATTCAACGTATTCAACTTTTAGGGTCAGATGAACCCATTCAGTTTCAGCAAGACAGAGAAGGAGTCAACATTGTGCCACCCCAAACCAAGCCCAGTGATATTGCGCTGGCGTTTAAGCTCGAGTTCGATCAGAGAAAGCTCTAACTGATGCTAAATGATGACATCAACCAGCACGTGATGCTTGAGCAACCAACTGCTGAGGGAGCCCTATGCTAGTTGGTATTTCTCCGCTCATTAGCCCCGATCTTCTAGCCGTCCTACACCGCATGGGTCACGGTGATGAAATTGTCTTAGCTGACGCGCACTTTCCCGGTGAAAGCGTAAACTCCCAAACCTTGCGAGCAGATGGGCTGCGTATTCCAGACCTACTCGACGCCATACTGCCACTGTTTGTGTTGGATACTTACGACACAAGCCCAGTTGCCATGATGCAAGCTGTGGACGGCGATCAAAACGACCCTGAGGTTGAAGCTACTTACCGCAAGGTAATTGAAAAATATTATCCGGACACGCCTGCCACTGACTACGTTGAGCGATTTGCATTTTACGAGCGTGCAAAAACCGCGTTTGCAGTGCTCATGACAGGCGAAACTGCTAAATACGGCAACATCATCCTCAAAAAAGGGGTTACCCCACCGGTAGATTAACTAGGAGATTAATATGTCACCACGACATGAAACAACGCTGGATCACAGTAGTGCACTTGCCAATATAACTGCAGTTATTGAGGCAGGACCTTTTGACGCAACCTGGGAATCCCTCCAAAACTTTAAGGTTCCCGAGTGGTACTTAAACGATAAATTTGGCATTTTTATCCATTGGGGTGTTTACTCAGTGCCCGCCTTTGGCAATGAATGGTACGCGCGCAGAATGTACCTAAAAGGCAGCCAAGTATACGAGCATCACCTCAATACATACGGTCAACACACCGAGTTTGGCTACAAAGACTTTATTCCTAAGCTCACAGCCGCCAACTATGACCCGCAGGCATGGGCCAAACTATTTAAAGATGCTGGTGCCAAATTTGTGATGCCAGTGGCAGAACACCACGACGGCTTCCCTATGTACGACACTGAGCTAACCCCGTGGTGTGCTGGCAAAATGGGCCCTGAGCGGGATGTTGTGGGTGAACTGGCAGACGCCGTACGAGCTGAGGGCATGGTTTTTAGTGCGTCTAGTCACCGGGCAGAGAATTGGTGGTTTTTTGACGGCGGACTTGATTACGATTCGGATGTTACCGATCCAGCCAACGCTGCGCTGTATGGCCCGCCGCAACCTTCACCCAAGGCGGCGCACGGTACAGCTGAGTGGAAAAGCCGCAGTTGGGATCCTGCCCCTAACAAAGCTTTTTTAGATGATTGGCTGGTGCGTACCTGCGAAATCATCGACAAATACCGCCCGCAAGTGCTCTGGTTTGACTGGTGGATAGAGCAACACGTTTTTGAACCTTATTTACAAAAACTGGCAGCGTACTACTACAACCGCGCCGCTGAGTGGGGCATAGGCGTGGCCATCAACCACAAGTTTGAGTCGTTTCCGGTAGGGACAACCGTGTTTGATATTGAGCGCGGGCAACTTAACCACATTCGTGAACATTTTTGGCAAAACGACACGTCTGTTTCCAAAAATTCATGGGGCTACATCAGCCATCACGACTACAAGCCGGTTAGTTGGCTTATTCAAGACTTGGTGGATATTGTCAGTAAAAACGGCGCACTTTTACTCAATATAGGCCCCAAACCAGATGGCAGTATTCCTCAACACGAACAAGATATGCTGTTGGAAATTGGTAAGTGGCTCCGCGTGAATGGTGAAGCCATCTACAACACGCGCCCTTGGGATGTCTACGGTGAAGGCCCAACGGAAGTCCCTGAGGGTTCCTTTACAGATACCAAGCGCACCGAGTTTAAACCCGAAGACATCCGCTTTACACAAAATGGCACCACCCTTTACGCAACGCTACTAGCGTGGCCCAAAGGTAGTGTGACCCTAACCTCGCTGAAACAAGGCTCGAGCCTTACCGCAGACAATATCTCAAAAATAAGTTTGCTTGGGGATGGTAGCGCCCTGGCGTTCTCTCAAGATAGTGGGGGCTTAACGGTAACCTTACCCGAGTCACCCCCGTGCGAGCACGCCTATGTCTTGAAGCTCGAGCTGGACTAAGGTGTGCTGATGTAAATCAGTGACGTAGAATGTTAGCCACTCAAATTGTTTAATCATGCGATTGTCTGCATCTCACAAGTTTGGCATCTTACAGGATGTGGGCAATCTCTATGTTGTCGGATAAATACTCAGGGGGTGCTATGACAATTCGACAGTCGTTTGCATGGTGGAGTTTTGCTCAGGGGAGCGTTGCGCCTGCTGACTTAATTCAATCCACTGCCGAGATTGGCTATGACGCCATCGAAATGGCACCCCAAGAGCACTGGCAAACCATTCGCGATCAGGGTCTAACCTTGCTCAACACGCAAGCGCATCCGCTTATTCCAGCTGGGCTTAACCGCTTGGAAAACTACGACGCTATTAAGGCTGAAGTTGTTAGGACGCTCGAGCTAGCCACAACGTGGGGACTTCCTTACCTTATTTGTTTTTCCGGTGACCGTATGGGGTTAGCTGATGACGTGGGGCTCGAGCACACTGTCACTAATCTGTGTAAACTTGTTCCTCTAGCTGAACAAGCAGGCGTGGAACTCCACCTTGAAATGCTCAACAGCAAAGTTGACCATCCAGATTATCAAGCGGACACCACAGCTTGGGCAGTCGAGGTTTGCAAACAAGTGGCCTCACCCAACCTCAAGCTTTTGTACGACGTGTATCACATGCAAGTAATGGAAGGTGATCTTATTCGGACGATTCAAGATCATCATGAATCCATTGGGCACTACCACACGGCGGGCAATCCGGGCCGTCAGGATTTAGATGAAGACCAAGAGATTGCCTACCCAGCCGTGTTTCGTGCCATTCGGGATAGCGGTTATACGGGCTATATTGGGCATGAATTTGTACCCAAAGATGATCCTATTGAGGCACTTCAAGAAGCCTATCAACTGACGGCGCGCTATGTTTGAGGCTCTCAGCATATACGAACGGAAAAACATGCATTTGTCTGCTAAGGCTTACAAACCTATATTCAACTTCCAAGATGATACTGATGTTATCTATCAGGTGAGCTCAATCCCTACGTCATCATCCACATATCCAAATCTGATGATATGCCTAGCTAACTCCAATGGCATCTCAACCTAACGTCATCCTCGTCATCACCGACGACCAAGGCTACGCCGACCTTGGTTGCACAGGTAATCCGTGGCTCGAGACACCTCATATAGATGCCTTTAGTAAAGACGCCGTGCGTTGCCACGACTTTCACGTGTCACCACTGTGCACGCCCACGCGCGGCGCACTTATGACGGGACGTTACCCGTTACGCAATGGCGCGTGGGCAACGGCCTGGGGGCGTTCAATCTTAAAGCGTGATGAGCTGACGATGGCAGACATTTTTCGTCATAACGGGTACGCAACAGGACTATTTGGGAAGTGGCATTTGGGCGATACCTACCCTTACCGCCCGCAAGACCGAGGTTTTGACAAGGTTGTGGCCCACAAAGGCGGCGGCGTAGGGCAAACGCCTGACTACTGGGGTAACAACTACTTTGATGACACCTATTTTCATAATGGTGAACCCGTGTCACACGAAGGCTATTGCACGGATATTTGGTTTGATGAAGCCCAGCAGTTCATTACAGAATGCAACGACAAACCCTTTTTTGCAGTCATTTCAACCAATGCGCCTCACACGCCCTATTTTGTAGACAGTAAATATGCGGAGCGTTACCGCAACACTCCCGATATCCTCGAGCCTGAATTTTACGGCATGATTACCAATATCGACGAAAACTTTGGCAAGCTCAGAATGTTCTTGCAAGATAACAACCTATACGACAACACTGTGCTCGTATTTATGACCGATAACGGTTCTTCTGGGGGCGCGCGTGTCGATGAAGATAGCTTTGTGACGGCTGGCTACAACGCAGGCATGCGCGGCATAAAAGGGTCGTATTACGAGGGCGGCCATCGCGTGCCGTTTTTTGTGCAGTGTCCAAACTTAGGCTTAGTTAGTCGTGATGTGCATGACTTAGTGAATCACATTGACCTTTTGCCCACGTTGATGGAATTGTGTAGGCTCGAGCCGCCTCAACCTACCGCGTTTGATGGCATCAGCATTGCCCCAAGCCTTTACGGTGAATCACAAGACTTAACGCAGCGCACCGTATTTATGCAAAACAATCAACGTATGCAGCCGCCTGAGCTGTGGCACTGTGCTGTGCTGCAAGACCGCTGGCGTCTTATTGCGGGGCAAGAACTTTATAACGTACACGACGACCCTGAGCAGCGGGTTGATTTAGCGCAAATTCATCCGGACAAAGTAACCGAACTACGCGCAGCTCACCTGGCGTTTTGGGCTGAGGTGGCTCGCGACATAGCAAAACCTTGCTATCATCTACTTGGCAACCCTGCTGAAAACCCAACCCGGCTTGATGCCATGGACCTCATGGGCGACATTGCGTGGGATCAACCGCATGTCTTGGAAGGTCTAAAAACATCCGGTCATTGGGCTGTGGAGGTTGATCACACAGGAATGTTTGAAATTAGTTTACGGCGTTGGCCTGCAGAACTAAGGCTACCGATTTGTGATAGGCCTGCAGGTGAAAATCTGAGTATCAATCAACGACATGGCGCAAGTGGTCAGTGTGTAGCGTTACCGTTTGTTGGCGCTTCGCTGACTGTCAACGGGCAACGCTATACGCAAACTATTCAGCCACAGGATGAAGATATTGTGTTTAAGCTCGAGCTTCCCACCTTCCAAGGTGCGTTAGAAGCTTACTTTGAAACCGCTGAGGGTGAGCTGTGGGCAGCTTACTACGTATATATAACCAGACTCGAGGAGGGACGTGTTAACTCATCATCTTGAACCACGTTAGCTTGGAATATGGTTGATGAACTGACACAACAATGTATGAACCAGCCGAACATCATTTTTATTATGTCCGACGACCACGCATCTCACGCGATGAGTTGTTATGGCAGCAAAATTAACACTACACCCAACCTAGACCGCATTGCCAATGGCGGCATGCGGTTTGACAATTGTTTTTGTACCAATTCCATCTGTACACCGAGTCGGGCTGCCATCCTCACGGGGACGTACAACCATGTGAACGGCGTCACCACGTTGGACACACACATGGATAACCGCTTGCAAACTTTTCCTAAACTTTTGCAAGAACATGGCTATCAGACAGCTATTTTTGGTAAGTGGCACCTAGGCACTGGACCGGAACACTGCCCCACTGGCTTTGATGACTGGGCGGTACTCCCCGGGCAAGGCTTGTATCACAATCCTGACTTTATCTTTAAAGATGATGCCGTTCCCGGCGGGCGGCGCGAAACCATGCACGGTTACGTCACGGATTTAATTACTGACTTTAGCCTCAACTGGCTCACCAACCGCGATAAAGACAAACCCTTTTGTCTGATGTACCATCACAAAGCACCGCACCGCGAGTGGGAACCGGACGAAAAACACGCCCACATGTATTTAAACGAAGACATTCCCGAACCCGAAACCTTGTACGACGATTACAGTAACCGCGCGTCAGCAGCAGCCGCTGCCGAAATGCGGGTGGGCGTTCACATGAGAGCACACGATATTAAAGCAAACATCAACTATGACCTACCGGAGATGGAACTGCGCAAGTGGGCCTATCAACGCTACATTAAAGATTATTTGCGGGTTGTGGCCAGTATAGATGACAACGTGGGGCGCGTGCTGGACTATCTGGATGACGAAGGATTAACTGAGAACACCCTTGTTATTTACACCTCCGACCAAGGTTTTTTCTTGGGCGACCACGGTTGGTATGACAAACGCTTTATGTACGAAGAGTCACTGCGGATGCCGTTCATTGTGCGCTACCCGAAAGAAATTCAAGCAGGCACCATCAACAAAGATATGATCCTCAACGTGGACTTTGCACCGCTCTTTTTGGAGTTGGCGGGCATTGACATACCAGACGACATGCAGGGCCGCAGCATTCGTCCACTCCTACAACAAAGCACGCCCGACGACTGGCGTGACAGCATGTATTACCGCTATTGGATGCACAAAACGCATCACAATGTTTATGCGCATTACGGGCTACGAACAATGCGTTACAAGCTCATTTATTACTATGCGGATGCCTTGGGACAAGCCGGCACCATTGATGAGTCATACGAACCTGAGTGGGAGCTGTTTGATTTAGATAAAGATCCTTATGAGCTTAACAATGTGTACGATCATCCGGATTATCAGGGTTTAGTGGGGGAATTAACGAAAGAGCTCGAGCAACTCCAAGCTGAAGTTGGTGACACACCATTTAGGGCTACTGCACCAGAATAAATGCTCCAAGTGTAGTGAATCAAAGGTAAAAGCTTTTATGATGTAACAACTGTGCAAAAAGATAAACGGGTACCATGACATCTTTAGTGAAAACGGTTGATAGCTTCTTTAGTGAGTGGGCAAAAGCGAGCTCACCAGGCTATGCCGTAGCCATTATGAAAGATGGCGATGTTATTTATAAGCAGGGCTATGGCATGGCAAATTTAGAGTATGGA
>JBCCOX010000200.1:0-8069 GCA_039025155.1 Deinococcota bacterium
ACGTGCTTACGGGCAATTGGCAAGCCCTTTATGACGAAGTTGTGTTGTTTCGTGAAGCATGTGGGGACGCCCACCTGAAAGCTATTTTGGCAACGGGTGAACTAGGTACATTGCGCAATGTCCACAAAGCTAGCATGGTTGCCATGATGGCTGGGGCCGACTTTATTAAAACCTCAACGGGCAAAGAATCGGTCAATGCCACCTTGCCAGTCAGTCTCGTGATGGTGCGGGCCATTCGTACCTACCTCGAGCAAACCGGGATACAGGTGGGCTTTAAACCTGCTGGTGGCATTCGCACAGCCAAAGACGCCCTTAGCTGGCTCGCACTTATGAAAGATGAACTGGGGCGGCCGTGGTTAGAGCCTCATCTGTTCCGGTTTGGGGCAAGTAGTTTGCTGGGGGATATTGAGCGACAGCTCGAGCATCACGTGAGCGGGCGCTACTCGGCAAGTTTCCGGCATCCGCTAGCTTAGGTCATGACCTTTCAACTATGACGTTCCAGCTTCGGGTAGATGATGAGCTTAGCCTCGTCTTATTAGAACCTCACCTTGCAGAAGAACTTTACACTTTGGTAGATGCTAACCGCGACCATCTGCGTGCGTGGCTCCCGTGGGTGGACGCGCAAACCTCTGCTGAGGATAGTAAAGCGTTCATCTTGAATAGCTTGCAGGTGTTTGCCCGCCGTGAAGGGGTAAGTACGGGCATGCTTTACAAGGGGCAGCTTGTTGGTACGCTGGGCAGCCACGATCACGATAATAACGTGAAGTCTGCTGAAATTGGCTACTGGATCAACCGCGAGTTTCAGGGGCAAGGCATTGTAAGTCGTGGCTGTAAAGCGCTCTGTCGGTATCTTTTTGAGGTTCGTGACCTAAACCGTTTGATGATTCGCTGTGCGACTGGCAACGCTAAAAGTTGTGCTATTCCCGAGCGTTTAGGTTTTATACGTGAAGGTGTTCTGCGCCAGTGTGCGGTGGGGTTAGGAGATGCTCCCAGCGCGCCTGAGATTTTGTATGACATGGTGATTTATGGGCTTTTGCGAGCTGAGTATGACGCACTACCTTGGGCAAGAGTTAAAGTTTCAAGCTAGTCTGACTAGTCAGAGTTACTGAGAAAATGAGGACGATACATGAGCATCGCAGAGATTTTTGAGACGATGGATTACGGACCCGCACCGGAGAGTTCGGGGATTGCTGAAGCTTGGCTCGAGCAACACGGTCATAGTTTTAAGTGCTTTATTGGCGGCAAATGGACACGTAGCAAAAACGCCACCAGCTTTGAGACCGTTAACCCAGCTAACAAACAGGTGCTGGCCCGCATCACCCAAGGCACTGCTAAAGATGTTGACAACGCCGTGGCCGCTGCCAGCAAAGCCCAAGCTGACTGGGCTGCGCTTTCCGGTCACGCACGCGCGCGCTATTTGTATGCTCTTGCGCGGCACATTCAAAAACACTCGAGGCTCTTTGCTGTTTTGGATACCCTCGACAATGGTAAACCCATCCGTGAAACACGTGACATTGACATTCCACTTGTCGCGCGACATTTTTATCATCACGCAGGCTGGGCAAGTCTCATTGAAGAAACCTTTCCAGACTACGTACCCGTGGGCGTTGTAGGACAAGTCATCCCTTGGAATTTCCCGTTACTGATGCTAGCCTGGAAAGTTGCCCCAGCACTAGCGGCAGGTAATACCATTGTCCTTAAACCCGCTGAGTTTACACCTCTTACGGCATTACTTTTTGCAGACGTTTGCAAAGAAGTGGGTTTACCTACTGGTGTGTTTAACGTGGTTACAGGTGACGGCCGTACAGGTGAGGCGTTAGTCAATCACCCGGATGTCAACAAAATTGCCTTTACAGGCTCAACTGAGGTTGGCAAGCGCATTCGTGAGCAAACAGCGGGGAGTGGCAAACATTTATCCCTAGAACTCGGTGGCAAGTCGCCGTTTATTGTCTTTGATGATGCCGACTTAGACAGTGCCGTTGAGGGCGTGGTGGATGCTATTTGGTTTAACCAAGGTGAAGTTTGTTGTGCTGGCTCGAGGCTCTTGGTGCAAGAATCGGTTGCAGACACCCTCACCCAGAAGTTGCGGGCTAGGCTCGAGACGCTGCGGATTGGCTCCCCGCTGGATAAGGCCATAGATATTGGGGCAGTGGTAGCAGCGGTGCAGCTCGAGCGTATTGAAAGCCTCGTCGCCCAAGGTATAAGTGAAGGGGCAACGTGCTACCAACCCTCGTGGGCTGTTCCAGAGGGTGGCTATTTTTACCCACCAACCTTACTCACAGATGTTGAACCTGCCTCCACCGTTGCTCAAGTGGAAATTTTTGGCCCCGTCGTCACCATGATGACCTTCCGTACACCAAGTGAGGCTGTTGAACTTGCCAACAACACGCGCTACGGGTTAGCTGCCAGCGTTTGGAGTGAAAACCTTAACCTCGCGCTGGATGTTGCCCCCAAACTCAAAGCAGGCGTGGTTTGGGTCAACAGCACCAATCAATTTGATGCCGCCGCTGGCTTTGGCGGCTACCGCGAAAGTGGGTTTGGCCGTGAAGGCGGCAAAGAAGGCATGACCGAGTACCTTACGCCAGCGTGGTTGTCTCATACACCAACCGAATCTGATGATGCCGTGCCCATGACGCATTCACCCTTGCCCGGCAGTTCTGCTGAGGCTGGTAACCCACTCGCTATCAACCGCACGGCGAAACTTTACATTGGTGGCAAACAAGCTCGACCAGATGGTGGCTACAGCTATCCTGTGGTGAGTCCAGACGGCACGCACGTTAGCGATGCCAGCGATGGCAACCGCAAAGACATTCGTAATGCCGTTGAAGCTGCTCGTAAAGCGTCAGGCTGGAGTAGTGCCACGGCCCACAACCGCGCGCAGGTGATGTATTACTTGGCGGAGAATTTAGCAGCTCGAGCTGACGAGTTCGCCAGCCGCCTTAGTGCGATGACTAGTGTGAAATCTAAACAAGCTGCCAAAGAAGTTGAGGTGAGTCTCGAGCGCCTTTTCTACTACGCAGCTTGGGCAGACAAATACGACGGTGCTGTCCACCACACGCCTGTGCGCAACGTCACCCTTGCCATGCCTGAACCCATTGGGGTGTTGGGGCTCGTCTGTAATGATGACGCACCTTTGTTACAAGCTATCTCACTCATCGCGCCCGCTATTGCTATGGGTAACCGTGTGGTCATCATCCCCTCAGCGCGTTATCCACTCGCTGTTACTGATTTGTATCAAGTCTTAGAAACAAGTGATGTGCCTGCTGGCGTCGTGAACATCGTTACTGGGGACAGCCTCAGCCTCACCAAAACCCTTGCTGAGCACGACAACGTGGATGCACTTTGGTATGTGGGCAGTAGCGCAGGAAGTACCCTTGTCGAGAAAGCCTCCATTGGCAACCTCAAACAAACTTGGGTGAATTACGGCGCAGCCCGTGACTGGTTGGACGGCCAACAAGGCCAAGGTGAGCTTTATTTGCGCAAAGCTACTCAGGTTAAGAATATTTGGGTTCCTTATGGGGAGTAGCTTGTATGGGTTGACGCAACGCCACACACTTAGCAGGTATACACCTAGCACGCTCGAGGAACTGCGAGTATAGTTAACTAAGATATGTTTTTTTTAGACCTTTCCGCACTAACGTCTGGGGTAAATCGAGATAGCTTTTTCCCCGGTGGGGCAGTGCTGGTTATTTTGGTGATTTTGCGCATCGTCGCTGAAATGTTGTTTGTATTTCGCCCGCTTATCAATGAATCGCGGGAATTTCCTAAGCGCACCCGCTTTACCATGTTGCTAGATGTACTTTTAGTACCCCTACTTTTGGTATTTGTAGCTTTTGCAGTAGAACGCTACATGACAGAAAGCTAAATTGGCAGGGTGCTAGCTGGTAGGTGCTAACTGGCAAAAGGCTAAGCACAACTTGCGTAAGTATTAAAGCCTGTGTGACGCCCACCAAGTAAAGTTCTGTAACAGCCTCTTTATAATAGCCTACGTGCAAGCGACGACAAGAGCTTACCTACTGCGCCGTTTAAGCATCCCTATTTTTTTATTGATAGCCGTCGTGGTGCTTGGGGTGACTGGCTATTATCTGATGTGGCGCGATCAAGGGGGAACCTTGAGTGATGCCCTCTACATGACCTTTATCACTATTAGCACTATTGGTTATGGGGAGGTTTACAGCTTAGGACACGCTGAACGGCTATTTACCATGGGATTGTCCGTCTTGGGCATTGGCTCGCTGAGTTATGTCATTGGTACAACGATGGAGCACGTTGTTGCCAGACAAGTCAGTGACGTTAGAGGAAGGCGCAAAATGCGTGAGTCAATTAGCACCATGTCCAAGCACATTATTGTTGCGGGGCTTGGGCAGATGGGCAAACAAGTTGCCAGAGAACTGCACGAACAAGGGCAAGCGTTTGTCATTGTTGATCTAGATGAGCACAATGAAGACTACGCCAAAGCGCAAGGTTATTTTTACGTGCTAGGCGATGCGAGCGAAGAAGAAACTCTAGAGGCTGCAGGGGTCATGCGCGCACGCGGGCTTATTGCTACTGCCGACAACGACGCCAGCAACGCTTTTATTATCATGACGGCACGCAGCCTCAGCCGCGATTTATCCATTGTTGTGCGCGCTGAAAGCGATACGGCCCACAAAAAGCTTTTACGAGCAGGTGCTGACCAAGTTATCAATCCGTATGTCATTGGCAGCCGCCGTATTGTCAATCAGGTATTGCGGCCGGCGTTGGTAAGCCTCATGGAAATGAACCCAAGTAACGGTGACGACGCATTGCGCATTGAAGAGCTCGAGGTACGTGCGGGTAGCAGTTTGGCAGCTTATACCTTGCGGCATCTCAACTTGCGCAACCGCTGCGGCGTGAACGTTGTTGCGGTCATCCGCGCTAGTAAAATCATCAGCCCACCTGACCCAGACATGCACCTTGCAGTTAACGATCATCTGCTGGTATTGGGAACCCAAACGCAGTTTCAAAAGCTCGAGCAAATCAAAGTTACCGATGTTGAACAACAGGCTATGCCGTAAGTTAAACACAACGCTCCCTAAGCTTTTTTTATTAGCAGCTCCACGAGATACTGTCACAGATTGCGGATGTATCATGTTGTGCTTGGGGAACGGAGATAGGGAGATTTCATCAGACCCACAGCCTAAGCAGACGTGAGATCCGCTTTGCGCAACAAGGGGAAGCGTAAGCTTATTTCAGTTCCAGGCTCGAGCCGGTTAATGTTTAGCTCTCCGTCAATTTGACCGGCAAGCGTTGCCACAATGGACATCCCTAAACTGGTTATGTTACTGACTGCGCTAGTGTCGAGTTGGGTAGGTAGTCCAACCCCGTTATCTGTAACTACAAGCTTTACGTAATTATCTACTTGTGTTAGGCAAACGGTCACGTGTTGCTCGTCTAGCGTGTCAGGGGCATTAAAAAATTGTGCGTAAGAACGCCCTGTATGGGCAGCTTGCTGCACTGTCGTTGTGGGAAAAGCGTGTTCAAAAACGTTGTCTAACAATTCGCTGACAATAAGCCCACAAGGAATGGCTTGGTCAATGTGTAGTTTGACGCTCGCTAAATCCAACACAACTTCAACTTGAGCAGCTTGAGGTGGGCGCGTCATGTTGGGCACAATTGTCGTTAAATACTGACGAAAATCCACCTGTGCCAGCGAGCCTTTTTCGTACATCGTTTTGTGTACCGTGGCCATCGCCACAACCCGCTTGCGACTTTCCTCGAGGGCAAGCTTGGCAGCTTCGTTTGGCAGTGAGCGGCTTTGTAACATCAGTAAAGAGGCGATAACCTGCAAGTTGTTTTTGACGCGGTGGTGAATTTCTTTGAGCAATACCGTTTGCTCTTCAAGGGCCTGCTGGAGTTGCAGGTCAGCTTGTTTGCGCTCGCTAATGTCGCGCACAATAAGGATACAGCTTTCGTCATCAAACGGCACTAAGCGTACATCGCGGTAGCACAGCAGGTCATCAATCATCACCGTGTATTCAAAGGTTTGCAGTTCAGCGCTATCAAACACCCGTTCGGTGTACTCCCGAAAACGCCGCGCAATGTCTTCTGGCAGCACGTCTTCAAAGGTTTTACCAATCAGCTCAGTTTTGTCAACTAGCGGTGTGTAGTTATCTGAGTGAAGTACCTCGAGGTAGCGTCCGTCGCGGCTCAACCAAGCGATGCCGTCGGGTAAAGCTGTCATCATGGTGCGTAAGCGCGCTTCGTTTGCCAGCAGCGCTTGCTCAGCGCGTTTACGTTCGCTGATGTCTGTAATTGAGCCAATTAGCCGCTGATCGGGCTGCTTGTGCGTATCTAGGTCGTAGGTGTAAATGGGGTAGTCGTAGCTGTCACTCAAGGCTTCTGCTGTGGCTGCAGAGCTAGCCTGTTCGGGTGTTGCTCGAGAGGTCACAAAGGTGTGTGTTGACAACCAGCGTAACTCGCCTTGCGAGGTGATAATACGGTACTCGAGCAGGCCCGGCTCACCTCTACTGAACTGTTTATAGGCATCTTCTAGTAAGGTTTTGTCGTCCTCGTGTGCGCAGTCAATAAAGGCTTTCGGGTTTTTGTACAGGTCGTCGCGGCTGTAGCCAAACACCTGTTCATATTTGGGGCTTACATAGCTAAACCGTGTGCGGCTTACGTTAAACACAAAAAATACCGCGTCAATCGTCTCGGTAATTTCACGAAAACGTCCTTCACTGGCTTCTAAAGCCCGCTCCATGAGCACTTGATTGGTAACATCACGAATTAACCCAACATGCTCGTTGTCTGTAAGGGGTGACAGCAGGGCGTCGCGGTAGTAGCGGTTGCCATCATCAGCATCTATGTGATAGCGCACCTGTTGTACCTCGCCGGTTTCGTACATAAGTTCTGTATAGTGCTGCATACGCGCTGCTGAGGCTTCGGGCAAAAAGCTTTTTATGTGCCGCCCTTCTAGGCGTAAGCGTGGCAAGGCTGGGGCAAAGCTACCTTGGTTGACAATTTCTAGATAGTAGCCATCTCGACTGAACCTACCAATAGCATCGGGAATAGCTTCAAGCACGGCTAGAGCTTGTTCTTCGCTATGTTCTAGGGCCTGTTGAGTATAAATTTGCTCGGTGATGTCGCGCACCAGCACGAGGCACTCACTGTTATCGATAAACACCCAGCGCACATCGCGGTGCTCGAGCATGCCGTCAACTTCAAAACTGGCCTCATAGTGCTGCGGCTCGTGGCTTGTGAACAAACGCTGCAAGTGGCGGCGTGCTTGCTTGGCGTCTGCTGCGGGTAGCACATCTTCTAAGCTGCGCCCTAACACCTCTTTGAAAGGCACAACGTACTGAAACAGTTCAGGGCGCTTGACTTCCAAAATAATCCCGTCGCGGTCAATGCGGCAGACGCCGTCAGGAATAGCATCTAACAGTAAACGGGTACGAAGTTCACTTTCTCTTAGGGCGTGTTCAGCCTTGCTCAGCTCAGCTTGACTGGCTAAGGCGCTGTCTTTTTCCATGAGTTGCTGCTGAAGTTGTCGTAAATTGCCATGAGCTGCAGCAAGCTGCTGTGTGGTACGCCTAAGTACAAAGGCAAACCCAGCTATAAACAGCCCCACAGCTAACACTTGGAAGGTATGTAACCACCTCACATTGCGCAGATGATATGCGTCTATAGCCACCGTGAGTACTTGCAGAAGCTCGAGCAGTTCAAGGTTGTGCTCGCGTACGTAAATCACAGCTTGCTCGAGATCATCATGGGACAGGTTGAGCGCAGCTAAGTCTTGTCTAGGAAGTTGACTCATAGGCGCGTTGATAGGGCCCGTCAGAGTGATTGACCGCCCTGTTGACAAGCCTCCTGCGCTGCTTTCTGGCACCCTGCTTGCAGTACTGCTGGTAAGGTTGTTAGCATCTGGAAGAGTTGTTGGAGAAACCAGCAGGGTACTTAAGTGATTGCGTAACGGTGACCACACGTTGATGGCGTCAATAAGCAGCCTGCGCGCTGTTGGCGCACTGACCGCGCTAAGCTCGAGCCCAGCAAGGTCATGGGTAATATCTTCAGCAGCTAAACGCCCCCCCGACGCCAGCGCGTTAAGGCTA
>JBCCOX010000201.1:0-8036 GCA_039025155.1 Deinococcota bacterium
CTCGTTTTGGATAACCCTGCAGCTAATAACCCTATATCTGACAACTCTGTATCTAAACATCACACTCCCAAAGTTGCCATTGTGGGCCGGCCAAACGTAGGCAAGTCCAGCCTCTTTAACCGCTTGGTGGGGCGGCGTGAGGCCATTGTGGCGGATCAACCGGGTGTTACTCGAGACGTTAAAACGGCGACCGTCGAGCACGACGAACGGCGCTTTGAACTGCTGGACACGGGCGGCCTATGGTCAGGTGATAGTTGGGAAAAAGCCATTAAACAACGGGTGGATGCCGCCATTCATGACACCGATCTCATCTTGTTTTGTGTAGACGGCCGGGAAAGCCCTACGGCGGCCGATTACGAAATTGCTGAGTGGTTACGTACAGTCAGCACGCCGGTCATGCTCGTTGCTACCAAAATTGACGACGAACGCCACGAGGACACCAGTGAACTTTACGAACACTACGGGCTTGGGTTTGACGCGCCCTTCACTATTTCTGCAGCACATGCTCGAGGCACCTTGGAACTGCTAGCCGAGGTGTTAGACAAACTGCCAGAAGGTGACGACGATGCTGACACTGAAGCCGTCAAAGTGGCAATTGTTGGCCGTCCTAACGTGGGTAAATCCAGCATGCTGAATGCGCTCGTAGGTGATGCCAGGGTCATTGTCGCTGACGAAGCTGGCACGACTAGGGACAGCGTAGACGTGAACTTTGAGTTTGGCGGTAGGCCGTTTGTACTTGTTGACACCGCTGGCATTCGCCGCAAACCCAGTGAAAATGTTGAGTATTATTCAAAACTGCGTTCTGAACTCGCCATTGAACGCGCGGACGTAGCTGTTTTGGTGATTGACCCCTTTGAACTAGGTGATCACGAGTTACGCATTGCCAACCTCGCTTATCATGCGGGTAAACCTGTTGTGGTGGCGCTGAACAAGTGGGATTTAGTGACAGATGAAGTCCTCCCTGACCTTCAGCGCGACTTGGACTACAACCTGTTTCACTTACAAAACGCACCTAAAATCACCACCAGCACCTTAACTGAGGAAGGTTTGTACGAGGTGCTTAGCGCTGTGATTCGCGTTTACGACACTGTAAGGTTGCGCGTTGTGACCAATGAACTCAACACCTGGCTAGGAATTTGGGCAGAGCGCCAGAAACCACCCAACTTCAAAGGCAAACCGCTCAAACTCCTCTACGCTAGTCAAGTCTCCGTTGCACCGCCCACGGTTTTGATTTTTGTCAACAACGAGCAATTTGTCACCCGCCCTTATGAGCAGTACTTACTCAACCGCATCCGTCAAGATTTGGGGTTTTCTGAAGTGCCTATTCGCTTAATTTTCAAAGCCAGAGACGGCAGTAAGCGCGTGCGCATATAATCCCGTCATCCACTTAGTTTTAAGGCATCATCGAATCTCTACAGCTCGAGACTATCTCGAGTTAACCTGTCTCAGATGGTATTCACCAGAATCACCCTAGGCTGTTTAGCAAGCATTTAAATTGCTGATGTCATCAACTTACCCATGTGAACAACATTAGCATCTGCCAAAATCCAACTATCAATCTCAACAACGCCTAATTTTGGAGGTGACAGGCATGACAATTTCCTCTGAGCATGACCTCAAAAGCATGGTTCAGGTCGGTAATGTTGTCAAAGAAGCCCTTGCCGCTATGCAAGCAGCCATTCGTCCGGGTATCTCGAGCCGCGAGCTAGATGCCATCTGTGGAGACATTTTTGCACGGCATGGTGCTGTGTCAGCACCGTTTATAACCTACGGCGCGCCCGTAAATGCGTTTATATCGGTCAATGCCAGCATCGTTCACGGACTGCCTACAGATGACCCGCTTCAACCGGGTGATGTTGTTAGCTTAGACGTGACGCCTTGTTTGGATGGCTACATTGCCGACGCCGCAAGAACTGTTATCGTACCGCCTGCTTCCGACCTTGCCCGCCGACTCGTGAGCTGCGCTGAAACGGCCTTTTGGAAGTCGCTCAAGGTTGTGCGGGCAGGTAAACCGTTAAGCGGCATTGGCAAAGTGGTCTCGAGGGAAGTGACCAAACAAGGATTCAGTGTGGTGGCAGGTTTGGCAGGTCACGGGGTAGGCAAAGCCATTCACGAAGCACCTGAGGTCTTGAACGTCTACCATCCACGTTACAACCGCCCTTTGAAGGACAATTGGGTACTTGCCATTGAGCCTATGGTTGCTGCCGGCCGTGAGCACATTGCCCCACAACCCGATGGCTGGACAATTAACACCCAGGACGGTAGTCTCAGCGCGCATTATGAAAACACAGTGATTGTGAGGTGTGGGCGGCCGCACGTGCTTACGGCATAAAATTACAACACATGTTGACTAAAGGGATACCAGAACTTAGCCTATGAAAACTAGGATAAACATTTCCTTAGATGCTGACTTACTAGCGCGCATTGACACTATTTTGCACACAAACGAATCGCGTGATGCGTTTTTCATCAAGCGATCATTCAACTTATCAAACAGCGAGAACAAGAACTACGTCAAGAACCCTACAAACAACTACGTGACGCTCGAGACCTCGGGCTGCTCAACCAAGAAAGTGACTACCTCAACCGTGAAGCAGCTCTTAGCATGTCACTTGTGGGTAGTTTGCTCGAGGATGAATAGGTGCTGGACACAATAGGTGCTGGATACCAAAAATCCCTGTTCAAGCGTTCATAAGATAAACTAGCTCATGCACCACTTTAGCGATGACGACGTGCGCCGCGCGCTTTCTTGGCAGGGCGTCTTAAAGGCTTTGGAAGAAGGCTTTCGGCATAAAGATAGCTTTCAAATTCCTGAACGAATCATGCTCGAGTCCCACGGCAATGCCTACCTCACCATGCCCTGCTTAGATACGGACGGCTGGTTTGGCATCAAACAAGTCAGCATCATCCCAGATAACAGCAAGTATGACTTGCCTACAGTACAAGCTCATTACAGCCTTAGCAACCTGCAGGGGACGCCGGTTGTGTCTGCTAGTGCAACCCTACTTACCCAAATGCGCACGGCTGGCACATCAGCGCTGGCAGCACGCTATTTGGCCCCGCAAGATGCCCGCACGCTGTTAGTTATTGGCACAGGGTCACTCGCACCGTGGCAAGCTGAAGCCCACGCGCAGGTTCGTGACTACACAGAAATTTTAGTTTGGGGACGCGATTCAGCCAAAACGCAAGTTACTCGAGACGATATTGCCACCCGCTTACCTCAAACACCCGTTGAGGCTGTTGATGCAACGCAATCTGCCCTCGCTACAGCGTGCGCGCAAGCGGATGTCATTAGCATCGCCACAACTGCCACAATACCGATTGTGAAGGCAGACTGGCTCACCGAAGATAAACCCCGCCATCTGGATTTAGTCGGTGCGTTTACGCCAGCTATGGCCGAGGTTGATGCGGATACCGTCAAGCGCGCCGCCGTTTACATTGATGACATGGCAGGTGCGCGCAGTGAAGCTGGCGACCTCATTCAGGCGTGTGATACAGGATGGTCGTTTGATGAGGTGATTGCTGAGCTGGCTGAGCTTGTGCAAGGTAAGCCTCAACAAAATCATTCACTTACGTTATTTAAGTCGGTAGGGTTAGCCCTCGAGGACCTGCAAACCGCCAAACTTTTGGTCACATCTGGCTAATTTTGCCCTGTTGCTTTCAGTTTTAGATAGCCTATCTCGTTATGATGGCATCACTCATGAAACCATCCACGTTTGACATCCATAACCTCGCGCAAGTGCGCCAACAAGCGTATGAGTTTGTACGAAGTAAAACGTCACTCGAGCCAAGTGTCGCCATCATTCTAGGTTCTGGTCTAGGCGGCTTAGCTGATGATATTGACATTGACACCGCCATCCATTATCAAGACATTCCCGGCTTTACCAGCAGCAGTGCACCTGGACACGAAGGTCGTTTGTTATTAGGTCATCTATTAGGTCAACCCGTTGTCGCCATGCAGGGTCGTGTGCATCTTTATGAAGGCATCCGCGCGACCCAAGTTGCCTTTCCCGTGCGGGTGATGCACGCCCTTGGTGCCAGTAGCTTGCTAGTCAGTAACGCCTGTGGCGGCATCAATCCAGATTTGAATGCGGGCGACCTTATGTTACAGCTCGATTATGTCAACTTTTCTGGGGATGACGCTCTATCAGGACCCAACGCAGACGAACTAGGGCCGCGGTTTACGGTAATGTTTGAGTGTTACGACCGTAACTACCTCGAGCTAGCTAGACGGGTCGCGCAAGCAGAAGGCATCAACCTCAAAGAAGGTGTTTACCTGGCGATTCGCGGGCCGTCGTTTGCAACCTGGGCCGAGTTGCGCGTGTTCAAAACCATGGGCGCAGATGCCCTCGGCATGTCCACCGTTCACGAGGTTGCTGTCGCCCGCCACGAGGGTATGCGCGTGCTGGGTATTTCGTCTGTGACCGACGTTGCCCGCCCAGATGTAGCCAAACACGCCAGCGGTCAAGACATTATTGATATGGCCAAGCACATTGAGCCGCGTTTTCGAGCGCTGGTACGCGGCATTGTTGCCGAAATGCCAACTAGCTGATGGGTATTTTGGACATTCAAGCACGTATGAACGCCGCCTGTGCGCGCGTAGGCCGTGACCCTAACGAGGTGACGCTGGTTGCTGTGACCAAAAGCCATAGCCCCGCAGAGATTGATGCTGCCGTCTTACAACACGGTCAGCGCATTTTGGCAGAAAACCGCATTCAAGAATGGCGCAGTAAAACTGAAGTCATCGCTGAGCAGTACTCGGATGTTGAATGGCACTTTATCGGCAACTTACAAACCAATAAAGTTAAATACTGCCGCCCGTTTGCGCTGATTCACTCGCTTAACTCACAAAGATTGGCTGATAAGCTCGAGCAACAAGGTGAAACCCACAATCACACCTTTCGGGTCATGGTGGAGGTGAACGTGGCTGGCGAAACCAGCAAACAAGGTGCTGACCTTGACAACGCGCGCGAACTCGTGGACTACGCACGTCGCTTACCTCATGTTGATGTCCTCGGCCTGATGACCTTAGCACCCTATAGCGATGACCCTGAAAACGCGCGGCCTTATTTTCAAAAACTCCGCGCCTTACGTGATGAACTTGGTCTAGCCGAGCTTTCGATGGGCATGAGTGGCGATTTTGAGGTGGCGATTGAGGAAGGTGCCAATTACATTCGAGTTGGCTCAGCCCTTTTTCAGTGAGGTGTAGCTTCAAGGCGGCGTATTGATATTGACGCCGCCTTATGAAGTTCACAGCGCTTGCTTTAGAAATCCGCCACTACAATAAACCACATCGGCAGGCCCGGCTGGAAGGTTCTAGCATCGAAGGTAAACGTCAGGGCTTGCGTAGCATCTGTGCTTGCTAGGAACACATCACGGTTGTCAAGTTGTCCTCGCGTGCCGCCGTCAATATACAACCGTAAGTTTTTGGCACGTCTTACGGCATTACTACTTGCCTCGAGCGTAAAACTATCAATGGTAACAGGTACAGAACCCGCTGCTACTTCCACATAAAAACTCAACAGGGGCACGTCTGTTTGTCCTGCTGCTGCTTGCACATCTTCAAGCGCAATACCAGGTAGCACATACAGCGCATTAGCAGGTTCGTCGCTAATCGTCACGATTACATCAAACACAAACGGATTTTCATTGGCATCTGGATCGTTGTTAGCTAGGCTTACTTGTCCTTCTAACACCCCAGCAGTTGAGGTATCCACGGCGACTTCCATTAGCGCGCTTTCAAAGCTAGCCAAGCTTGCTGGTAATGCTTGCCCAACGACACTCATGAAAGGTGGTAGCACAAGTTCACCCAGTTCCAAGGTCGTGTCGCTGGGGTTTCTCACGAGGTATTCGAGGACGACCATTTGATTACGTTTGAAGATGCCATAGCTAAGCGGCACTAATCCATTTGAAGTGATGCTGTCTGCGGCTGTGGTTGCACCATTTCTGATTTGTATGTCACCACCACTGCCTAGGTTAGCAACATCGTTGTCAGTGATGTCCACGGTGATATCAGCAATCACGAAGGTGTCAGGATAGTCGCCCCCGTCGCCTGTAGTGATGGCATGGGTAATGGTGCTGGTGTGATTGCCTTCAACATTCACATCATCTACTGCTGTCACGCTCACGGTTTGAGGCGTGGTGTCGTTGAAGGTCAGGTCAATCGCTGTGCCTGCACCTGCGCCCAAGTCGGTTTGAGCATCGGGTGTGAGGGTAATCGTGACTGGGCTGATTGGATTGGTGTTGAACGAAACGTCATAGGTCACAGCAGCTGCGCCCTCGGTTGTCGCTAGCGTTGTAGGCGTAATAATCACCGCAGGTTCATCATCGGTAATGGCTACAGTAATGTCCGCCAGCACTGCTGCGTCATAGTTGCCATCGCCACTGGCAACGGTGAAGCTCAGTGTGCCTGTGTGAGCACCTTCCACGTCAGTATCATCATTGGCGGTGACGTTGATGGGCTGAGGGGTGTCCCAATTCGCAGGGGTAAACGTCAAGGTCTCCGCTGTACCTGCACCTGCGCCAACATTCAGTTGGGCATCAGGCGTAACAGTGATGTCAACATCTGCTGTAGGGATGCTCGTAAGTACGACGTCGATAGTGTCGGTTGCGCCACCTTCGGTAACAGCAGTATCGCCACCTGACTCGGTGATGCTAAACCCTGCAGTTTGAATGGTGAGGGTACCTGTGGTGTAGGTAAAGGTGTAGTTAGCTGCTGCTGCTCCACTAGGCGTGATGGTGTAGATGCCTGCGGTGTTGTAGTCAGGGGCGTCATCAGCAAAGCTCACAGCCGTGGTGAGGACACTTTCATCATCAGCGCCAACGAAGCCTGCATAGGTTGCTGTAAAGGTGGGTGTGCCTCCTTCGGTGATGACGATGTCATCAGCAGTGACAGTGACGGCGGCTTGATTCACGGTCAGTGTGCCAGCAGTGCAGGTATTCAGGGTGTAGTTAGTGTCAGCAAAGGGAGCGGTATCACAGGTGATGGGATATGTGCCTACGTTTGACGTGGCGACTGCCGTGGTTGCAAGCGTCGGAGCAACGTCAATATCGGCAGCGGTATCACCTGGGACAAAGCCTGTGTAGGTGAGGGTCAACGCGGGGTTGGCAACACCATAGTCACGATTTTGGTTGTCAACAGTAGCGTCTAGGGCTTGTTGAGCAATTGTAATGTCTTGTTGTACTTGGGCAGCAGCATTGTATTCAGCATTGCCTGCTTGGTCGGCGTTGATGGTGCACGTACCTGCTGCCACAATACTCACGGTTGAGCCTGTGACGGTGCAGACGGCGGGTGTGGCTGAGGTAAAGGTGACTGCCAAGCCAGAAGAGGCGTTAGCAAAAGCACTGATGTCGACGTCGGCATCACCGTAGGTTGTGGCGGGTAGGGTTGACAGGTCGAAGTCGATGGTTTGGCAAGCTCGCAAGTTGGATTCAAACGCGCCCATGTCCACAGTGACGTTTTGAATGCGAGCGTTGCCTGCGAGGTCGTTACCTGCGGGGGCTGAGGCGTTGGTGCCTGCGTTGATAGCAGGAGAACAGGCTACGAGGGTGTAGTCGTAAGCAGCGCCGTCGTTTGGGGCATTGGTAGCTGGGTTTGTATCTGGGTTGACAAAGACAACATTGAGATTTGAACCAACGAAGGCATCGTCGGTAGACTCACCTGTATTGAAACCGTAGGCGCTGGTATTGAGGGTGATGCCGTTAGAAGCGAAAATTTGTGGGTCAGTGAGCGCAGCGTTACCCAGCACGAGGCTGTTGGTGAGGGTGACAGCTCGAGTGCTGTAAATCCCGCCGCCATCACCATTGTCTACCGTATTCCCCGAGATGGTGCTGTTAGTCACGGTGACATTGCGAACGCCGCGAATCCCACCACCTATGGTGCCTGCTGAATTGCCTGTGATGCTGCTATTTGTCACGTTGAAGTTGCGAACGCTAAGAATCCCGCCACCTTGGATGCCTGCTGAATTCCCTGAGATAGTGCTGTTTATGACAGTCGTAGTGCCCTCGCTAAAAATCCCACCGCCGGTGTTGCTTAC
>JBCCOX010000202.1:0-8022 GCA_039025155.1 Deinococcota bacterium
CGCCAGATCAATATCGTCTGCACCAAAACTGTCGTTACAGCCTGCGTGGTGTAAAAAGCTTCGGTCAACCGTTGCTGAACTAAAAATAAGCGTGTAGGCTGTGGCTGCGTCGTCTACGGTGCGAATGGTCTCAGCGGCTTGGCGGTTGTGACTGCGCAACATGGTGCGCACCACGTCACCAAATGGGTCGCGGCCTACGTTGGCCATAAGGCTGGTACTAACTCCTAGTTTGATAAGCGTTTGCCCCACGTTAGCAACGCCGCCACCAGTCGCAAAGTGCGCCGTGCCAATTTCGGTGAGTTTACCTGGCTCGAGAATCAAGCCGCTACTATTTTGTCCCATATTGGCAAGATCGGGAATAATATCTAAACAAAGGTGTCCTGCTACGACAACGTCAACCACGTTGTCCTCCCTCTATAATGGTGCGTTCTATAGCGATATGCATCAACATTGAGCTATCAACCTAAGCGGGTTTATTGCTACTCGCACTGCCCGTTCTCAACTTATAAGCTAACGCTATATAAAGCTATCAGCAAGCTTTGAGGCAGCAACGGGGCTAGCCTGCTAGCGCGGCTGTAAAAACCTCATGACTTAGTGCTGCTTCGTCTGGGGTAACACAATAAAACGCTTGCTTCATGCCCATGCGCCCGTGGGCGACTTCGTCACAAAAGGCAGCCCACATCTGCAACATAGCATCGGGAAAGCCAAATTCAAAAATGCCCCCCGTGATTGTCGGATAGGCGCTGGCATAGCCAACGTCTATATGCTGCCAAGCTTGTTCACCACCCGGTGTGTAGTCAAGGCGTTGCAAGGTGCGCGGGTATTTGGTGCTGTAGTGCATGGAGGTGCGCGTGCCATGAACGGTTAAAAACCACGTGTTCATCTCACCGGGGGCAATGCGTTTGGTGTGTAAGGTCATGGGAAAACTTGTGCCACCCGCCTCAACCCGGGTAAGTAGCGTGGCGTTATCCCAAGTTTCACACGGCACCATGTTGCCTTTGCCATCTGGTCGTTCACGGACAATATTACTGAGCTGCGCGGCCACCTGCTGCGGACGCCAGCCCATGCGCGCAGGAATATGCACTACATGCATGCCGAGGTCGCCCATGCACCCGTATTCGCCGTTGTAGGCTATCATCCGCTTCCAGTTGATGGCTTTATTGGGGTTGAGGTCAGACGAATGCAAAAAGCCTGCTTCCACATTAATAATCTCGCCAAAAGCGTCATCTTCTAAAGCCTTGACAATGCGCATAGCACCCGGATAAAAAGGAAACTCTGAAGAGCAGCGCACAACGACATCAGGATGGTCAGCAATAACTTGATTGATGTGCGTGTTGGCGGCTTGGTCAATGCCAAAGGGTTTTTCGCCAAGTAAGTGCTTGCCTGCACGAATAATGTCACCGTACATGTCTGCATGGAGGTGATGCGGCACAGCGCAGTAGATAGCATCAACCTCATCACTGCTAAGAAGTTCCTGATAGTCCGTCGTCGCTAGCGTGAGCGCTGTGTTGTCCCGAAACCACGTGAGGGCTTGCTCGTTGGTATCACACGCGGCTGTGATGACGGGTTTCACGCCAATATCTGTCAGGTGGCACCACCGCGCAGCAGCACTGGCGAACTCGCGCCCCATGAGCCCACAACCGATGATGCCAAAACGTAATACCTGTGTCATGCACTCTGCCCAGTGTGAGTCTGCAACATCGCTAAGGCGTCTTCTGCACGTGCACCTTGGTGGACAACGGCCATGAGTGCTTCGGTGATAGCTCTGGGGTTGTCGTGTTGAATCACGTTACGCCCGTAAACAATCCCTTTAGCACCTTGTTGCATGAGGATTTCAGTACGCTTAAAAATTTCTGCTTCAGATGCTTTGCTGCCGCCGCGCACCAAGACGGGCACTTCGCCAGCAATCTCAATGACGCGGTGGTACTCGCTCACGTTGTCGCAAGGGTCTGCTTTGATGACATCTGCCCCGAGTTCAACCGCTTGACGCACAAGCGGCAAGATTTTTTCGATGCTGCCGTCCACCATATAGCCGCCAGCAGCGCTGTTATCTTGCATCACCAAGGGTTCCACCATGAGCGGCATGCCGTAGCGGTCTGCTTCAGGTTTCAGTTGGCAGATGTTTTGCACACACTGGTCATGAACCTCGGGTTGGTTAGGGAGCATGAACAAGTTAACGCACAAGCAGGCTGCGTCTAGCCGCAGGGCTTGCTCGAGCGTATTGTCAATCAAGCGACTAAACAATTTTTCAGGCAAGGTCTTCCCGTAAACGTTGGCAATATCTGTCCTGAGCACCAACGACGGCTTAGCTTTACCGGGAATGCGCTGCAAATAGGGCGCTTGCCCCAGGCTTAACTGGACGGCATCTGGTGCAGCATCCACCACAGTCTGAATCGCCGCATCAATGTTTTCAATTCCTTTTAAAAAGCCGTATTCGCCAAAAAAGCCATGGTCAATGGCCACATCAAAACACTTGCCATCTGCGCCTAAAAAGCGGTTAAGGCGGTGCTTGGTCATACGTTCTCCTTCATCATCGTGCTTGACGCACAAAGTTTATCTGTAGGTAGCTTGTTGTAGATATACAAATTTCCCAAGGCGACGACCTTGACGTATTCGTTTAGATGACATAACAACCACAACTTACCCTCAAGGTGGAAGCCTTCAAGCTAACAGCCTTGTAAATGTCACGTCCTGATAGTTCTTGACTATAAGATATTGTCACATTCATCAAGAAGTGTCAGAGAAGCTGCTCGAGGCATTTAATTTACAGTGATACACAGCCCATTACAATAGCGTAATCCCCTATCAACGCTGGTACAGCTTAGCTATAACGCTAAGCAACAAATTCAACTGTCAGGGCAGGTAGATCTGGACCGTCAACCTCACCGACTAGAACGTCGCCGGGGCTAAGCGCCACGGGTGGAGTCAGTGTGCCGGTGCTGATGATTTCACCTGCTGCGAGCGCGGGCGCGCTGGGGTGGGCGTCCACAACCTCAGTTAAATGGGCAAGGGCAAGCAGTGGATGCCCTACAACTGCCGCCGCGCCACCTTCAGCAGCAAGCTGACCATTGTGATTGACCTTGGCGGTGACTGCGCCAATTTGATTAGCTAAGGCTTCCAGTAACACTGGGTCGGGCTCGACACAGTCCCCCACAACGAGGGCTGCGTGAAAGCCAAACGTGGCCACTAAATCTGTAGGTTTAAAGTGCCAATCTGGATAGGGACAATCAACAATTTCAAAGCCCAAGGCAAACCATTCGACAGCTTGCAGTAACTCAAACGGATCGCGGATTGGGAGGGGGCGTTCTTTGAGTTTGAAGACAAGCTCGAGCTCTGCTTTGGGCGCGGTCATACCCGCAAGAGGCAGTTTAGTGTGATTGTGCAAAATAGTGTGAACGGTGCGCGCAAACATGTAGCCCCAAACCACGTTGTCCAGGCCCATAGCTGGCCAACTAGCTGGGTTACTAATACCAATTTTGCGCCCCTTGATAACGTCGCCAGCATCAACTTGTTTGTCGGCAACAGTAAACGCAAGGTCATAAGCGTGGTCTAGGCTCAACTCGGGGTCTTGCTGAGAGGGTAGTGTCATCCCTACGCCACGACTGCTGAGGAGGTCATCGGCAAAACGTTCTGGATTAAGTGACATACGTTGTTTTACCAGATTTTGGGTGTTAACGTCCCTGTGTTTGGTTGCTATTATGTGTTTGGTCGCTCGTGCTTATTTCAAAAACCAGTTGAATGATGTTAGGGACAGGTATCATCGGCAAATAACAAACAGGTGATGGGTACACGCTGGAGGTCATTCGCAACCTCAGCATAAGCTCTTGCCATGGCCTGATTTAACTCTTGCTGCGAGCGGGGGGCAGCGAGGATGCGCTCGAGCTGAGCAAGCGGTCCTTGCCACACACGAGCTTGTGGCTGCTCACCCGAAAAATGCATGGCTAAGCCCTCTGCAAGATAACGCGCTAATCCTTCAGGTTGAGCCACATGAAACAGCTCATGCCGTAAGGTAAGTTGCAAGCTGCCGCGCTCACTCAAGACCCGTGCGCGCTGCATGTCGATACGAAGCTCGGCGCGGTCAGCAATAGCTGCGACGTACCAAGCTTGTCCTGTAGCTGTTTGATAAGAAGCTAGATCAGGGTGAATGATGAGGTGACTTGCGGGTAGCTCGAGCTGCCACGTCTGCAAATCATCACGTGCGTCAGCGATAATCTCAAATATATCTAGCAAGTAACGGCGATCAGCTTCACTAGCTGTGTAGATGACAACATATCTGTCTGTTGCTGCTTGCCAACGAGTTGTATCGAGGAGCGTGTCAGCCGGGTCCAGCAAGTTTAAGGGCGCAGTTTGGACGTATCCCACGCTAAAAACACTGAGTGCTAGCAGCGCGCAGCACACATATGGACAAGTTGCCAGCATAGACCAACGCAACATGTTTATCAGTTTACACATTTATGTTACCGAGGTAGATGCCAATATCGTGAAAATTCATCAAGACGATAAACATGCTTGTTCACAACATAGCACCAAGGTAGACACGCGCTAGGTACTTGTGGATGAGGCTAACGCCGCATTACCTCGCGTTCAACAGCTCGCCAGTAGCTGCTAAACGACCGCAGTGAGGTGGCGGCTCGTGCAAAAGGTTCATCTTCAATAACCGACACAGGTAAAAGCTCATCTAGCTCGTCGAGGTAACTCCAAGTATCTGGATGCCATGAGTCCGCTGCCGCAAGGCTTTTACAATTCCATTGAGCTGCGCATGTGAGCACATCTTCAAAGTCACCTGAAAAACTTAGGGCAACTTGCCGACCTTGTTGTTCTAAAATCTTAGCTAGGTCTGCAGCCAAACTCACAGCAAAGTGCAAACGCATCCAACTAGGTTGTTCGTCTTTAAACCGCTCGCTGTCAAGCCAAACTACAACAGGTACATCTGGGCAAGCGTTTAATACCTCTGCTTCATCTGATAAACGCTCGGCATGCAACAGCACCAGCGGTGCATCCCCTGCAGCACGCAACAACCTCGGGTGAGGGGGTAGACCGTCTGTGAAGGGTTGCTCTTTGGGGCGTTTCGTATAGCCACCTTGGCCATAGCCAGAAAAAACGCTTTGGTTGAGGTCTTCATAGCTTGTGTTAAATGGTGCATCTTCACAAGGTTCATGACCGTAGCGGCGCATGTTGTCACCATTAAAATAGTAGGGTTTACCCGCAAAGGTTGAGGCAACCCACTGCCAGCTCAGCGCGTTGGCACCCGGTTCACCATCCAGCAAATACCTGTAAAAAAGCTGCTCACCGTGCCACCACTCAACATTTTCAAAGTGGACGAGATAAGCTGCAAACCACATGCGCTTGTGATTATGAAGGTAGCCAGTTTCTTTCAGTTCATGGACAATACTGTCAATGCAGGTGAGACCCGTGCTGCCTTGCCCTACAGCCTCTGGCAGTTCGTCTCGCTTATTTGTGGGGTATTTGTAGGGCTCGAGCGAGTCATACACGCGCTCACCTAAAGCCATAAACCCTTCCCGAAAAAAGGCTTTCCAGGCAAGTTCACTCACAAACTTTTGATAGTCCTTGCTGTGTGCTAAGAGCTTAGCTTTGACAGCCCGTTGTACTTCAGTAAGCGTAAAAACCCCCCACGTAATGTAGGGGTTTAGACGGCTTACGTTGCCCTCAACATGATTGCGGGTTTTGGCGTAAGTTTTGGGGTTGTAGCTTGCTAACATCTGCTTAGCGGCAGCTAGCGTGGGTTCAAAGACAGGTGAGGTATGCATCTCACCTGTGGCGTAGCCAGCAAATGTTTGTGTGAACGTGTCTAACGTAAGTGAAGTAGGGTCAAGCAACATGGCTCGAGCCTACGTGACGTTTTCACCAACAACTAGCGTAGCACCCGCAATTTAAGCGTTAGTTAGATGACGCTTCGTAAGTTGTAGGTAAATCAAGACTGATGCGCCCTGTAGCGTCATCAAAGACAAACCTAAACCTATAAAAACCTGTACCCAAATCTAGATATTCAGCTAGCGCAAGGGGCTGCCCTGCGAAAATTTCCAGTTCATACACAACCTCTTCAGGAATAGCTTGCTGGCTTTGATTTTGGATACTTTCAGGACGTTCGTAAGACACAACTAAACGCGCGCTACCTCGGCGTAATTGTCCGCCCAAGGTAAACTCGAGCCCAGGTGCAGTCCCAGTAAGCCGCCGAACCGTCGAGCGAGATGAGGTTGTTCTGTAAAGAAAAAGAGGCGTTTGTGGCATCACACCAACGTTCCAACTCCCGTCATGAAAATGACCAACGCCAAAAAAGATAATTGCAGCGATAATTGCTGTAGAAAAAAGTCCTCTCATGGGCACAGTATAAGCACTTTGCTACAGGCGTGGGTGTGGGGTAGGCTCAAATAGGGTGATGGTACATACATTTGCTCGAGCGTTCTCCGCTTGTGTTGGGATAAACATAGGCTAATGACACCCTAATGTGAAAATCACCACACAGCTTCAACCCCGAATACCATCCCCAAATATTACCCCGATATTATAACGAACAATTATCCAACATCAGCTAAGCTGCTAGCGATAATCACCCATGCTTCACAGCCGGGGTCAACACATCCCTCAGTGCGTTCACCGACCCAACTTGCCCGACCAACGCGGTTGCGCAAGGGGGTGACAGCGTCGCGGCCTATTTTGGCAGCATCAACTAGTTTCTGACCTGCTGTAGCCAGTGTCTCGGTAGTTTGAACAGCTTGGCTTAGGGCTTCTACAGATGGCTGTAGGGCGTCTAGGATAGTCTTGTCACCCAAATTAGCTTTGCCGCGAGTTTGCAGTCCTTCAAAGGCAGCTTGAAGCATGGTAGCGAGGTCACTGGGCTCGAGCATCTCTTTCCCCCGTACAGCCTTACCTGCACTCATCAGCCCACTAGCTAACAGCGTACCCATAGTTGAAGATGCCGCCCGATTCACCGCCATACCACCCGCTGCTAAGTACTTGCCCAAATCATCACCTGCGTCTTGGTCTGCATACGTGTCAAGTGCGTCCGCAATTTTACTGGTTGTGATGCCCAAGTCGCCATCCCCCACAGCTTGGTCAAGTTCAGTTAAGTGGTCGCTATTTGCACGAAAACCTTCTGCAACACGTTTCATGGCGTCTTGAATATCTTGTGCTGTAATCGCCATCAGGTTTAAACTTGGGTGAAAAAAGGTGTGTGGGCAGGCGCGTCGAGAAGCTCAGCGAGTTCATCATCTAGTTTAAAGATGGTTAGCGAGGCTCCCGCCATTTCCATCGAGGTGGCATACTCACCCACATACGCGCGGTGAACGCTGATGTCTTTATCTACAAGGTGTTTGTGAACGTTGCGGTAGAGGACATAAAGTTCCTCAGGAGGGGTGGCACCGAGGCCGTTAATCATCACGGCAACGCGCTCACCAGCAGCTACGTTGAGGTCGTCTAAAATCGCGGTAAGCATGCGAGTACTGACTTCATCCGCCGTTTGCAGCGGTTCACGTTTAATGCCCGGTTCCCCATGAATGCCCATGCCAATTTCCATCTCATTTTCACCTAGGGTAAAGCCGGGTTTACCCACGCGGGGAACAATACAAGGGGATAGCGCCACACCCATCGAGCGGGTATTGGCGAGCGCTTTTTCAGTAACGTCAGCAACTTCATCTAGCGAGCTACCCGCATCTGCTTTGGCACCGGCAATTTTGAAGGCAAAGACCATGCCCACCACACCACGGCGTCTATCCGCTTCGTCTGCTGGGGCGGAGGCAACATCATCTTTAACAAGGACTGTACGTACAGGGATATCCTCGAGGTCGGCCATCTCCGCGCTCATGTCAAAGTTCATGACATCACCGCCGTAGTTGCCGTAAATGTAGACCACACCTTTACCACCGTTAATGCGTTTGGTGACGTTGAGCATTTGCTCGGCGCTAGGTGAATTAAACACGTCACCGACAGCACAACCGTCGAGCATACCCTTGCCAACGTAGCCCAAAAAAACCGGCAAGTGACCCGAGCCGCCGCCTGTTGCCA
>JBCCOX010000203.1:0-7973 GCA_039025155.1 Deinococcota bacterium
AACCTCGAGCTATTACATGCTACACGCGCTTTACGACATCATGACGGCAGAGTTTCCCAGTTAAGTTGTGATCGGCCTCGTCCTTGTTTCCCACAGTGCCACCCTCGCCCGTGGCGTGTTAGAACTGGCGCAGCAGATGTCCCAAGGGCGCGTACCCCTAGCTGCCGCTGGCGGTATTGACGACCCTAGCGACCCCATCGGCACCGACCCCATGCGAGTTGTCACTGCCCTTGAAAGTATTGCTGACGAGGCGGATGACATCATTGTCATGATGGACTTGGGAAGCGCGCTTATGAGTGCTGAAATGGCGCTCGAGTTTACCCCGCCTGAACTTAGTTCTCGTGTACACTTGTGCAGCGCCCCACTGGTCGAGGGTAGCCTCGCCATCGTCGCATCAGCCGCCGCAGGTGCGAGTGTGGATGTTGTTCTCAACGAGGCTAAACAAGCACTTGTGAGCAAAGCTGAACAACTCGGTGATAAACAGCAGCCAGACACTACATCTGAACCCTCACCAGCAGAAGACGAACCTGATGCCCGCCCAGTCACAACGTGGCAATTTACTGTTCCCAACGCCCTCGGCCTGCACGCACGACCTATTGCCAGACTCATGCAAACCTTGGGCGGGTTTCAGGCAGAGGTACGGCTCAGCAAAGACGGATTAGCAGCCCTTGCCACCAGCATGAGCCAACTTGCCCGCCTCAATGCCAAGCAAGGTGATGAGCTAACAGTGGAAATTCGGGGTGATGATACCGATCACGCACTGGCTGCGTTACACGCCTTCGTTGATGACAATTTAGGTGACCCCGTTCGTTCGTCTATTCAGGCTGATGCTACATCTTCATCTGAAGATGTCTCTCTGCAAGCATCACCCCAAAATGGCACATCCTCCCAAGCTGAGGGTTTTTTGAGTGGACTGGCAGCCTCCCCCGGTATTGCCATTGCACCTGCGTTTTGGCTGGATGTCGTCATGCCCGACCCTGCCGAACTTGCGTTAGCCCAAACCGACCCTGCCGAACGTGACCGCTTGCGGCTTGCCATGAACCAAGCTGCACGGGACCTCGGCAGCCTTGCGCTGTCGGTAGGTGGCGACGAAGCGGGTATTTTTGAAGCGCAAGCGCTGATGCTCACTGACCCTGAACTGCTGCAGATGCTAGATAGCAACTTGGCACAGGGTAAAGGCACACTTTTTGCGTGGGTACTAACGATAAACGAACTCGCCGCAGGTTACGACGGGCTCGAGAACGACTACTTACGCGCGCGTGCTAGCGACGTGTACGACATTGGCATTCGCGTGCTTAGGCTCATGGATGCCAGCGTCCTCAGGCCTCCCTTACCCACTCAGCCTGTAATTGTTTTGGCCCGCGAGCTAACCCCCTCCCAAACTGTCCAACTAGACACAAGCTTAGTGCGTGGCATCGTCACCGAAGCAGGTTCAACCACTTCTCACAGTGCCATTTTGGCACGCAGTTTGGGCATTCCTGCGGTGGTGGGTGTAGGTGATGGCTTGCAAGCTGCCGTAAATAAGGCAGATGTCGCGCTGGACGGCGACCGTGGGCAGGTTTGGCTTAGCTTAACTGAGACTGTACGGGATGGTTTAGAACAGGCCGCCAGCACGTGGCAAGCTAGCAAAGACGCTGAGCTCGCCGCGAGCCTAGCACCCGCCGTCACTACAGATGATACCGAAATTGCTATTCACGCCAACATCGCCAGCAGTTACGAAGCAACTAAAAGCGCCCAGCAAGGCGCGCACGGCGTGGGCTTATTCCGCAGTGAGTTTTTGTTTATGGACCGCACAAAAGCACCCAGCGAGGCTGAACAATACGATGCCTACGCCGCCGCCATTCACGCTTTTGACGCCAATTTTGAGGATGCCCCCATCACCATTCGCACACTGGATGTAGGCGGCGACAAACCGCTGGACTACCTCAAGATTCCCACTGAAGACAACCCGTTTTTAGGCTGGCGCGGTTTGCGCTACTGCTTGGAAACGCCCGACCTGTTCAAAACCCAACTGCGCGCGCTGTGTCGGGCAAGCGCTCTGGGTAACGTTCAGGTAATGTTCCCGATGGTGAGCACACCCAGCGAAGTGCGCAAAGCCATGAGCATGGTGCGCGAGGTGCAAACCGACTTAGCTAGGGAAAATATACCGTTTAACCCCAACATGCCCCTCGGCGTCATGATTGAAGTGCCAGCGGCGGTGTGGCACATGACAGAGATTGCTGAACTGGTGGACTTTGTGAGTATTGGTACCAACGACCTATGCCAGTACATTATGGCCGCAGACAGAGGCAACACCCGCGTGGCTTCACTAGCTGACCCGTTTGACCCGGCGGTGTTACGCGCTATTGCCCACACAGCAGATGCTGCGCACGCAGCCGGCATCAAGATAAGTATGTGTGGTGAAATGGCCGGCGACCCAGACGCCACCGCGCTACTTATTGGCTTAGGTATTGACACTTTGAGCATGAGCACACCGCGTATTGCCAAAGTAAAAGCGGTGATTCGTGAGCTAGAGATGGCGCAAGTGAAACAACTCGCAACTGAGGTTTTAGAATTGCCAAGTGCGGCTGAGGTGCGTGAGCATATTCAGCAGGCGGCTGTTACGACTTCATAAAATTGCTGTCGTGTTGTGTTTATGGTTGCATGGGTGATAAGTTATGCACCCCAACCCACTCGAGCTGTGCTTCAGTAGGTTCTGTACCGGGATTTACTGAGATGGTAAGGGTGTTGGGCCAGTCGAGGGTATAGGTGAGTTGGTCGGGGAGGGTTTCAATTCTTGCCAGCCATTCCTCGTAACTTTCAATCGCCTCTTCGTCTACGTATTTTCCGTCCAAAAATTCTTCAAAAGAGCCTTCACGAAACTCATGGTCTGCTAAAGGTATTTCCTTTGTTGATAAAAGGCTGTTTGCTACAACTGAAAATATGCGTAGATATTTTTCGCTTCCACGCCGAGATATCACAGTTTCTGGACCGTTATCATAAAATACCTGACGAGTTGATCGATATGTATTTCTTTTTGTATAGACATAACTATTCATGTCTAAAAGTTCAAAAGATAGTATGGCAGCATCTTCGTGTAAGGAATCTTTAAAAGGCATATCTTTGAAAAATCCTTCAAAGTCTCCCGTACGCAACATGTAGAGATCAGCTATCTGAGCATTATGATGCAACCTCAATGAAACTACAGTCTCAGTACCTCGGTTAGGACGCCCAGATACAGTGCAAACAAATGCGTCGGCATCAAGCCTAAGCACATCTCTCAAACTTCCAACGAATTCACTCAAATCAGTTGTATTGCAAACATACGTATTATGTCCACAAATAGTTGCGTGTGCTTCCATACATGTTGTTTCACCAAGGAAGTCTTCGAATTCAATGGGTTGACGAAAAATCGAATCATCAACTTGGGCAACGCTGGTATAGGCAAGTAATAAGCACAAAAATAAAATTAGTTTGGCAAGGTAGCGCATAGTTGCATTGTAATGGCTCGCAACAGAAGAGGCTCGAGACATGCTTCAGTCCTTAGTCACACCCACAAAAATCTCTACTGGTCTAGACATGCGGTTGTACATGGAAAATCAGACCTTGGGAGATTGAAAAAGTACACCCATCACAAGCGATGTTCATTAAAATGACAACCATGAAACGCCTCGAGCTATTTGAATTTGAAGATTTTGCGTGGCTGCCAGCTTGGTTACGCACTGCCATTACAAACCTAATTGTTGTCCTGCACAAAGTTTTGGGCATCAGCGAGATTTTGGCAACCTTGCTTGCAAAGCTTTTACAAGACCAAAACCAGCGCCAGATTGTCGATCTTGGCTCGGGTTCAGGTGGTGCGATGTCAGCTGTCTTACAGGCTTTACACACTAAAGAGGGCATGGCGGACGTCACCTTGCTACTCACCGACCTTCATCCTAATCCTGATGTAGTTCAGCGGTTTAACAGCACGGGCGATACATCTTACCGCTACCTAGAAACAGCCTTGGACGCAAGTGATTTTGCAACTGCGCCAGCGGGCATTAAGACGATGGTCAACAGTTTTCATCACCTTCCCCCCGAGATTGCTCAGCGTATTTTACAGTCTGCACAAGACAACGGAGAAACACTACTCATTTATGAAATGGCTGAAAATAAAGCACCTGTTTGGGCATGGGCACTGCTACTACCTATATCAATACCTTTTTTGATGCTGCAAGTTATCCTAATGACACCATTTGTGCGCCCGCTGCACTGGTGGCAACTGGTGTTTACCTATCCCATCCCGCTTATTCCAGTGGTTTACGCGTGGGACGGGCTAGCATCAACCATGCGTATTTATCCAGAGGCAGATGTGCGGACTATGCTAGCCGCGCTCGAGCCAACCAACGAGCATTACACATGGGAGATTGCGGCTGCTCGCAAAGCCAACGGACAAAAGCTTGGCATGTACGTGTTAGGGCGACCGTCGTTGCAAGAGGTTTAGCTCGAGCAACTCACAAAAGTATTCGTTTATAACTGGATAAAAAAGCTCGAGACACGCTCGAGCCCTCAAACCACACCGCAAAAATTTCTACCGGTTGGGAGTTACTGTTGTACGGCGGATAAGTCATGAACACCAACCCACTCGAGCTGTGCCTCAGTTGGTTCTGTGCCGGGGTTTACCGAAATGGTGAGGGTGTTGGGCCAGTCGAGGGTGTAGGTGAGTTGATCAGGTGGTGTATTGACTGTTTCTAACCACTCCTCATAACTTTTAACTATTGTTTCACTTAACGGTTCATCTAAAGAACCTTTGAGATCGGCATAGTCGGTCAAGGGTATTTCTTTTGTCAGTACAACACTATTTTCCGCGATTGAGAAAATATGCAAGAATTTTTCGTTATGATGCCGGATGCTTATAACTTCCCCTAGATTATTATCTGTGAATCGATATTGAATAGACCATTCTGTAGATCTGCTAATATAAAAATAACTATTAGCATCCAAATTATCAAAAGACAATATAATTCTATCTTCGTGGTGATATGTTGTGTAACTAGGAACCGTTGTCGTAGATGACCTAAAGCTTCCCTCATACAACATATTGATGTCAGCGACCTGATCATCTCGATGCAATCTTAACCAAGTTACAGACTCGTCTCTACTACCCCTTAAACGAGGTCCGGATACAGTGCAGATGAAGGCATCAGCATCAAGACTTGGCATATTGCTTAGACCTTCAAAAATTTGATCTACGGTAGTCGTATGACAATCTAAATTGTTGTGTCCGCAACTCACGATAAGAGATTCTACGCACTCTGTTTCACCGGGGAAGTCCTCAAATTCGATAGTTCTACTAAAAATCGAATCGTCACTCTGGGCAAAACTGACATAGGCAAGCAGCAAATACGAACATAAAATCAGCTTGGCAAGGTAGCGCATAGCTGCATTGTAATGGTTGGCAAAAGAAAAGGCTCGAGACATGCTCGAGCCCTCCACAATATCTAAAAAATATCTACTTACTCCTCACGACCCCGCTTATGCATACTGTCCCAACCTTCCGGACGAATCACCTCGTTCGCACCAGCTAATAACCCGCCAACACCTTCTTGCCCAGGGTTACCCGGTTGTTGTTTGGCAGCTTGGCAAAACTCGCAGGTTTCTGGGTCGTGGCGTTCGTAGTCAGCGGGTTGCTCGTAGGTGCTTATGAAGCCCTCGTAATTGCGGACAACGGCGCGCGTGTCGGACATACTTAGGAGATAGTTGGGCGAAATCGGCACTTTACCGCCACCTTCAGGGGCATCAATCACATAAGTGGGCACGGCATAGCCAGAAGTGTGTCCGCGCAAGTGCTCCATAATTTCAATACCCTTGGCAACCGACGTACGAAAGTGCCCCGAGCCATGTACCAAGTCACATTGGTAGATGTAATACGGGCGCACGCGGTTACGCACGAGTTTGTGCATGAGCGCTTTCATGATGTTTGGGCAGTCGTTGATGCCAGCCATCAACACAGTTTGACTGCCTAGCGGAATACCTGCGTTGGCAAGTTTGGTGAGCGCCTCGGACACTTCTGGGGTAATTTCTTTGGGGTGGTTAAAGTGAATGTTCATCCACAGCGGGTGGAACTGGCTGAGCATCTCCACGTAGTCGTCGGTAATGCGCTGCGGTAAAAACAGTGGGATGCGCGTACCAATGCGGATAATCTCTACGCTGTCGATGGCGCGCAGACCGGCGAGGAGTTTCTCGAGCCCCTTCGTCGGTAGCGACAGTGGGTCGCCGCCAGAAAGTAGCACATCACGGATTTGCGGGTGCGCGGCAATGTACTCGAGCTGCTTGCTGTAATCCGCTTTGGAAAACATCTCACTAGGGTCGCCCACAATGCGGCTGCGGGTGCAAAAACGGCAATAACTGGCGCACTGGGTTGTCACCAGCATCAGCACCCGGTCGGGGTAGCGGTGAACCAGTCCGTTAACTGGCGAGTGAGCGGCTTCCGACAGGGAATCAACCCGTTCAGCGTTAAACGGCACCATCTCGTTGGTGGTAGGAATTACCTGTTTACGGACTGGACAGTTGGGGTCGTTTGGATCAATGAGCGACGCAAAATACGGTGTTATGTCCAACCGAAATAGCCCTTGCGTGTCAATGGCGGTGGCTTCTTCTGGGGTGAGGTTAATGAGCCCGCGCAATTCGTCAAGGGTGTTGAGGCGGTTGGACAGTTGCCAGCGCCAGTCGTTCCACTTGTCCAAAGGCACATCGTGCCAGGGTTTGGGAGGTTTGGGAGGTTCGGGGGGTGTTGCTGTTGGGGGAGCGGGTTCCGTCTGAAAAGCAGGTACTAAAGACAGTGGGTCGCTGTCTTCAGTAGGTGGGGTTGATGAAGGTGCTGTGTTTGACGGTGATGTCATGGCCTAACCCTTTCCGTAGGTGGTGTGCCAGACGCTAACCTTCCTAAAAATATACATAGTGCAGGTAACTAGCTACAGTAAAAATAAGGAAAGATAACGCCTCGAGCCGAGGTGCAACAGTAGCCCCTATTCAGGTGTACAGAGTTCAGGCGTACAGAGTTTAGGTATAAAGAGAAGCTACAAAAATAGCAAGCGTACCGTTGCTTCGTAATGATAGACAATACTTAACCAATAAGCTGTAAGCTGCATAGCTGAGTTTTTCAAAACTTGTAGACGCATGCTGATACTCGTACTCTTTCCGGTTAATTCGTTAACGAATTAACCCACCTAGTTCCGAGCATTAGCGAGACAACCAAGGTGTAGAAACAGCAACCGGAATCGGTATCACAAGGATATTCATAGGGGTGAGTCATTTGTCACCCCTGTCTCGAGCTAATCTATAGGTGCAAACAAAACACACCCTATGACGTGTGATTTGGGCGCAACATTTGTCATCAACACAGACTGTGGCAGGGCAATACGTAATACCGCGTTTTAAAGCTTGACGTTCTAGTATCGGCATCAAGCTACTAAAACAAGTGTATGCGCAGGGCTGTTATGACTGCCAAAAGTTTGTAAAACAATACGGTTACCAGAATTTGCTAACTCGGTCAGTTAGCACGGGAGGTTGCCAAAGACAGGTTCATCAGCTTGGTTACAACAGGTGTGGGTGAGGTTGTAACGCCAGCTCCAAACCACGCAAACCCCCACATGAGCTTGCCAGAAAGGAAAATAACGCAAGTCATAAGTGCAAGTCTCGTTAAAGGCGTAAGACACCTTATCAAGTACCTATTATCAAATATCTATCATAAAATGCCTATTGTTAGGCTCCTGCTATTAAGCTCCTATTGTCAGGTAAATATTGTTTAGGTAACTATTATTCAGTAGCTAGGAGGGGACATAATGTCTACTGTCAGTCATGCCGTTAATCCCGATACGCTCGAGTTTCCAAGTTATCTCACCAGTGAACGCCTAAAGTCGTGGTTGCGCGATATGGTCGGGCGCTGCCAACCCAACGATGTCCACTTTTGTGATGGTAGCCAAGACGAATACGACCGCCTCTGTGACCTGATG
>JBCCOX010000204.1:0-7913 GCA_039025155.1 Deinococcota bacterium
GGATGAATTCAGAAATCCTGAGTTAATTAGAAAAAGTGCTGCCGAACTTAAGCGCCTTGTTGACCCCCAGCGCCACTACCGCATTATGGAAGTCTGCGGCGGGCACACCCACGCGATTTACCGTTTTGGCATTAAAGATTTACTACCAGATAACATCGAACTCGTTCACGGCCCTGGTTGCCCGGTTTGCGTGCTGCCGATGGGCCGGGTTGATGATGGCCTTGCCATTGCCGAAGACGATAACGTCATCCTCACTGCCTTCGGTGACATGATGCGCGTGCCCGGAAATACAGGCACGCCGCTCGAGCACAAAGCGCGCGGGCGCGATATCCGCATGGTTTACTCTCCGCTAGATGCCCTCAAACTAGCTGAGAAAAACCCTGATCGCCACGTAGTATTTTTTGCGATTGGGTTTGAAACAACTGCACCCTCAACGGCACTCACCCTAAAACGTGCCAAAGCACTAGGCATCGAGAACTTTAGCGTGTTTAACAACCACGTCACTATCATCCCGCCGATGAAAGCCATTTTGGACTCGCCAGACATGCGGCTAGATGCGTTTATTGGTCCCGGCCACGTGTCTACGGTCATTGGCTGCCGCCCTTACGAGTTTATTGCAAGTGACTACGGTAAACCCGTCGCGGTGTCCGGCTTTGAACCGCTTGACCTGCTACAAAGTTTAGTCATGATTGTGAGGCAGCTCGAGGCTGGTGAGGCTAGGATTGAAAATCAATATGCTCGAGTTGTGCCGTGGGAGGGTAACACCGCTGCCCTTGCTGCTATGGCAGATACGTTCAAGTTACGCCCCTATTTTGAATGGCGTGGACTTGGCTTTATCTCGCAATCTGCCCTTGCCGTAAGTGATGAGTACGCCCAGTGGGACAGCGAAGTTCGCTTTAATGTGCCCGGCGTGCGCGTAACTGATCCCAAAGCTGCTCAATGCGGTGAGGTGCTCAAAGGCGTCCTCAAACCACCCCAGTGCAAGCTATTTGGTAAAGAATGCACGCCAGAACGTCCAGTGGGTGCGCTCATGGTGTCGTCTGAAGGGGCATGTGCAGCGTATTACAACTACGTTCACCGCCAGCAAGTGGCTCAAGCAGCGGACTAATTTTTGGATTTTAGCTGAAAAATTCCAAATCTTACGCTAGGCTTGAAGTGTGCCTACTGTTCTAAGAATTGGTGCTTACAGGTTCTTTTTTTACGCCAATGAAAACAATGAGCCTATGCATATCCACATTAGACGGGATGATTCTTCGGCAAAATTTTGGCTCGAGCCTGTGAAGCACGCCAAGAGTAAGGGATTCACATCACGTGAGTTGCTAAAATTACATAGACTCGTTGAAGAACATCGCGAATATTTAAGAGAGGCGTGGTGTAATGTCTTTGATTGCCAATGATGTTTTGGCCACATCTGTAAAGTTTACGGATGTTGAGTTTATTGTTGACTTGTCAGACGGACGCAAGCTATCTATACCGCTTGTTTGGTTTCCAAGATTGCTCGCAGCCAGCCATACACAACGACAACATTACGAGTTTATAGGCGGTGGCGAAGGTATTCATTGGCCAGATGTTGATGAGGATATTTCGGTGGCTGGGTTGTTAGCTGGGCGGCCGTCGTTTGAGTTTACAGGCAAAGTGCAATCACCGAGCATTTGATACGTTGAGGCAGTACTCGAGCTTCATCAAGTTCTCTATAGTCGACGACATCAGTATTTGCTTATCCTTAAAACTCATCAGATTTCGGCAAGCGCATACAATACTTTATGACCACAGCAACCATCAAATTTCGTGACGAACGCATCGACATGTCCCACGGGGCAGGTGGCAAAGCTAGCCGCCGCCTTGTTGAAGGTCTCATCGCACCCGTATTGGGTGGCGGCTTAACACTAGAAGATGCCGCCAAGCTAGACACAACTGGCCCACTCGCGTTTACTAGCGACAGTTTTGTGGTGAGTCCGCTAAGTTTTCCGGGTGGGTCTATTGGTGAACTCGCTGTGAATGGCACGGTGAACGATTTAGCTGTCTCTGGCGCAAAACCGCTGGCGCTTGTGACCTCACTCATTTTGGAGGAGGGGCTCGAGACTCCTGTCTTAACCCGTGAACTCGAAGCTTTAACTAGCGCTGCTCAAAAAGCCGGCGTGAGGCTCGTCGGTGGTGACACCAAAGTCGTTGAGCACGGCAAAGCAGACGGACTTTACATTAACTCAGCAGGAATTGGCGTGCTTGACGCTCGAGTATCGCTAGATAGTTCTCATGTCCAAGCTGGCGACAAAGTCATTTTGTCTGGCCCCATCGGCGACCACGGCATCACCATTCTTTTAGCGCGCGGTGAGTTGGATTTAGAAGCAGATTTAACTTCGGATACACGGTCGGTTTGGCCGTTTGTTGAGGATTTAATTGAGGCTGTTCCTAACGGGCTTCGCTGGATGCGTGACCCGACAAGGGGCGGTGTGGCGTCTGCTTTGAATGAACTTTCTAGGGATACAAACCTCGGCATTGAGCTAGACGAAACTCGCATCCCGCTCCACCCTGCTGTGCGCGGTGCTTGTGAGATTTTGGGGCTTGACCCGTTTCACATTGCCAACGAAGGGCAGTTTATCGCCATCGTCGCTGCAGATGTCGCTGACCAAGCACTTGCCGCCTTGCACAACACACCTGGTGGGCAAGACGCGCAGGAGATTGGTAGCCTCACCCAAGATCATCCGCGTACAGTTGTGTCGCAAACGCCTTATGGTGGCAGCCGCGTGGTGGACATGCTGGTGGGCGACCCGTTGCCGCGAATATGTTGACCACCACAGAAGTATCAACGTGGATTCGTGAGCAGTTGCTTGTGCGAAATGAGGTGTCTCGAGCCTTGTTTACAACCGAAGCACCACGTTTAGCCCAGGTTTCTGAACAGATGGCAACTCGCTTTGCTGACGGCGGGCGCATTCTCACCTTTGGTAAAGGCGCGTACACAACGGACGCGCAGCATGTCTCCGTGGAGTTTGTTCATCCGGTCATTGTGGGTAAAAAAGCGCTTCCCGCTTTGGACATTTCAGTTGCGTTTGATGCTTGGCTTAAAACGATGCTACAGCCAAGTGATATGGTCATTGGGTTTGCACCACCAGAAGGGGATGCAGAGGTAGCGGCTGCGCTAGCGTATGCCCAAGAACGTGACGCGCTCACGATTGCCTTAACCGGGGTAGATGCCAACTACGCTCTAGCTGAGGCAAACGCGCATCCACTGATCCATCAAGAGTTAATTGAAATCCTCTACCACACGCTGTGGGAGACGGTGCATGTGTTTCTGGAACATCACAGCTTAGGGCATGACGTTGGCTCGAGCAGCTTTTTGTACCCGTTTTTAGGAGACACCCAAGCACCACCAGATATTCTTGGTGACGTTGCCAGTTCCATTATCAGCAAAGCACGTGATGACGAAGCGCTCAGAGAACAGGTCTCAGATAGCTATGCAGATGTTTTAGCTGAGGCAATTGATGTCATCAACTCGAGGTTGGCAGGGGGCGGTAAAATCATCACTCTAGGTAACGGCGGTTCAGCAACAGACGCCAATGACTTTGTACTAGATTGTGTGCTGCCCCCAACGGGTATGACGCCAGTTCCAGCAGTATCTCTTGCGCTCGAGAGTGCCAACCTCAGCGCAATTTCTAACGATGTAGGCACCGAGGTTGTCTTTTTGCGGCAGCTCATCTCGCAGGTGTCGCGGGCAGATACAAACGATGTAGTGATGGCGTTTTCAACTAGTGGCAACTCCAAAAATATTGTAACCGCGTTACAGGAAGCAAAAATGCGTGGACTTTTCACTGTGGCGCTACTTGGGAACGACGGTGGGCAAATTGTCACAGACGCCCTTGCAGATGTAACAATTGTTGTACCATCAGACTATATTCCCAGGATTCAAGAAGTCCACGCGAGCGTGTACCACGTGTTGCGTGAAGGCTTGGAGGTTGGTCGTGCGTAACGGTGATAAGCCTGATATTGCCCAAGTTGATGATGTTGGCTCAGTGGCATCTGATGGATCAATATCTGAAACAGACATATCTAAGATGGAGGCAGTTGGACTCGAGGTCTACGGTGCCAACCACTGCCGCTACACAGCCGAATTACTGGAAGACCTCGAGTGGCGTGGGGTTGCGTTTACCTACTACGATGTTGACAAAGATGCCGACGCCAAAGCACGGTTTATTAAGCTCACTGAAAACGGCCGCAGCATTCCGGTGCTCGTTGAAAATGGCAAAGTTACCTCAGTTGGCTATCAAGGACGTAGTTGTTTGGTGTAAATTTTAAGTCATGACGCCTGAAGCACGTTTTGTCGTTGTTCGTGGCACAGTTCAAGGTGTTGGCTTTCGCCCGTTTGTGTTCCGGCTAGCAAGCCAGCATGGGTTAACGGGTTGGGTACGCAACGATGACGATGGGGTCAAGATTTGGCTCGAGGGAGATCAGAATGCCCTCACCTCTTTTCTAGAAGCCTTACCGCAACAACTGCCCCCTGCTGCCATCGTCGCCAAAATTGAGGTTGATGTCCAAGACCTTCAAGACTTCCCAAGCTTTGAGATTGTTGCCAGCGAACATCAATCTGGTCCAAGTACACGCATTTCTGCTGACCTAACTATTTGCCCAGACTGTCTGGCTGAACTGCGTGACCCAACCGACCGCCGCTACCAATACCCCTACATCAACTGCACGAACTGCGGACCGCGTTACACCATCATCACGGGCTTGCCATATGACCGCCCCAAGACAACCATGCACGCTTGGCCTATGTGTGAGGATTGCCAAGCTGAATACGATAATCCCCTCAACCGCCGTTTTCACGCTCAGCCTGTTGCCTGTCCCAAGTGCGGGCCAACCTATAACCTCGCCCTAGCTGACGACACATCAACATTTATCGCAACAGGCACCGAAGCCATCACCCAAACAGCAACTTTGCTCCGCGAAGGTCACATCGTTGCAATCAAAGGCTTGGGCGGCTATCACCTTGCCTGTGATGCGCGCAACGCAGCCGCTGTGGAAACCCTGCGCGCGCGCAAGTTTCGTAAAGACAAAGCTTTTGCGGTAATGGTGGCAGATGTTGACCACATCACACCGTTTGTAGAAATAACATCCGCGTCTGCCGAGCAACTTCATTCAACGGCGCGCCCAATTGTGTTGCTTCCCAAAACCTCTGCTGCAGATGCCTTGGTGGGGGTTGCACCAGATAATGACTATCTTGGGGTGATGTTGGCCTACACGCCATTGCATTATCTCTTGTTTGACTTGGGTGCGCCAGATGTTTTAGTCATGACTAGCGCCAATCGCTCGTCTGAGCCGATTGCCTACGAGGATGACGACGCCAAAACACGCTTAGCAGGTCTTGCAGATGCGTTTTTGATTGGCGAGCGGCCCATCGCTAGGCGAGTGGACGACAGCGTCATCAAGCCGATTGCTGATGTTTTTGTGCCACTCAGGCGGGCTCGAGGTTACGCACCTGCTGCTGTCACCACACTGCCAACAAAAACACCCTTACTAGCTGTAGGTGCTGACCTCAAAAACAGCGTCACCCTCGTGGTGGAGGGGCAAGCTTTTGTGAGTCAGTACATCGGTGATTTAGAGCACTACGGGGCGTTTCAAGCATTTGAGGAGACCATTCACGATTTAACAACTATGTACGCTGTGAATTTAGCTGAGGCTGTTGTCGCGTATGACGCACATCCGAGCTATCGGTCGCAGCAAGCGGCGCTCGAGCTTCCCGCGCTTACCCACATTCCCATTCAACACCACCGCGCGCACATTGCCGCTGTACTCGCAGAACACCAAGCTTGGGATACCCGCGTACTTGGCATTGCCTTTGACGGCACTGGCTACGGCGATGACCCTGCTGTGAGTACCGCCATTTGGGGTGGTGAATTTTTTGCAGGAAGCGTACGCACAGGTTTTGAACGGGTCAGTCACCTTCACTATGCAACCTTGCCGGGCGGTGATGCTGCTGCTAAGTACCCGGTGCAAGCTGCAGCTGGGTTTTTACATGGGTTAGACGTTCCCAACCTCACCGAGCCGCCGTTTAACTTTCCCAAACGCTACCTGCAAGCCCAAGATTTAGTCGCCAAAAATGTGCAGTGCTACCCGACAAGTTCCGCTGGGCGGTTGTTTGATACCGTTGCCGCACTGCTTGGTTTTACCCAAGAGATGACGTTTGAAGGGCAAGCAGCCATGTGGCTCGAGACACTTGCCCAAACCACGTCACCACATGACTACTATCCCGTACCACTTGTAAATGGCGTGTTAGATTATCTACCGCTACTCGACGGACTAATACACGCGCGACAACAAGGCAAACAGCCTGCTAACTTAGCAGCCTCATTCCATCACAGTTTGGCAAAGGGTATGGCAGATGCTGCGCTATCAATTTGTGATGAGTACGAGCTTGATACCATTGTGCTAAGTGGTGGTGTATTTCAAAATGGATTGCTAACCAGTTTACTCGTGGAAATACTGACAGCCAAGGGTAAACACGTGTGGCTGCACACAAAAGTACCCCCGAACGATGGCGGCATCAGCTTGGGGCAAGCAGCGCTTGCAGCCTTGCAGGTCAGCTTTGGTTAGCGCGGTACTAACTCATCAAAAAACAGCCCCTGCATGCGAATGTGATAGTGGCGCTGTTCAATGTTAATCGTCAGGTAGCACGCTTCTTGACGGTAACCGTTGGTATCTAGCAAAATGGCCCGTCCCCTCGAGGCCAAATTCACTCCTCCACGCACCGGCGTATGTCCGTAAATACCAATGCGGTAGTCGGTGTCTTCGAGGTAGTCTTTGTCTTCGTAAATCCAACGGCGGCGGTTCTCGAGGTAAAAACTTTCGTCGTAACTGTTATGTTCTGCAAGCGGGCCAACATGGGCAAAGTGAATGCCTTCGGTAACTTGCTCGTAGGGCCAAGTGGCAATCCACGTGCGCAGGTCTGGGTCTAAGCGGCTGTTGCCCGGTTCATGCCACTCTAGGTGGGCGACGTTGTCGCTGCGCAACGCACCCTGCTCTGGAGTGATGACGTTGTAGTCGTGGTTGCCCATTAAAATGGTCACTTGCCCGGCGGGAACAGCCTCTACAAAGCGTTTAATCTCCCACAGCATGGCTTCTTGAGCGGCTTCAACGGTGCTTAAGTGTTTGGGGTTGCGTTCGTCATAACGGCGCACGCCAGCTAGCTGTGAGTAACGCTGACGGCTTTTAGCGTGGACCAAATCACCCAACAAAATAAGTTTGTTGTCTGGGTCGTGCAAGCTGTCCGTAGGCTTGTGCTGAGCATCTGCTAGACCCGCGTCTTGCAACATGCGCCAGAGCTTTTCGTGTTGGGTATGAATGTCTCCAATGACAACGAGATTCACAAAGGTCTCCAACCATAACCATAACATCCATAGAAGCTTTCGCCAACCGTAAGCTTAACGCTACTCTCACAGCTAGGCATGTAACTGTGTTTTTCCTAAGCGCGTCAGCCGCTGGTGACGGTCAAGCCAACCGCGAACTTGCCAAGCTTCAAGTAAGCGCGTCAGATCAGCTTCACGCCAAGGGTCAAGGGCTGGCGGCTCAGCAGGATGTAAAAACGGCGGCTCAGCTATGTCTGGTAGATGGTCCAACAGCCAGCTTTCTGAGGCTGTTAAGGGGCGCGGTACCGCGCCCTCACCTAGAGCCTTAACAGCAGCTTGTTCTCGAGGCTGCCCATAACCTTGGGAGGCGGGTCTAGTACCTGCAAAGTAGCTCACTAAGCTTTGACGGTGACCTTCTGGTTGGGTTGCATACGCCGACATAGCCTCGAGCAAAGCCAGTTTTCGCCCCAACTGATGTTGTTTTTCAGATTGCTGCATAAACTCTGGGATGCTTTCAGCAGGTTGTTGCTCGAGCCACTCGAGAACAGCTTGCATACGCGCTAAAGGCAGCTTAAA
>JBCCOX010000205.1:0-7899 GCA_039025155.1 Deinococcota bacterium
CATAGAAACTTTAGTCACAGACTCCTATGTCGACTTTTAGACAGCTTAGCCCTCAACCTCACTTGCCCTAAAGTCAACCGAGCCTTTAAACACGCCCTTGCCCTCGGTCTTGATGATGCTTAAAGGTGTCCGGAGTATTGCCTTTAATAAGATGCGTTTTAGTTTGATGTCGCTCACGGCAATGCCGTCGTGCGAAGTAGCTTGCCGAATAGTTATAGGGTGTCGCGCGCTAATCACGGTACTTAGTCCCTTAATGATTTTTAATTCTCATTAGCATATATCGACATTAAGCGATTTTGCTTCCATTGAGATACCTTGTGCATCGACCACTGGTCAAGACATCATCGGCATTCACCGCTTGCTCACCACAATCATGTATCTGGGTGAGGCCGTAATATCTTCCGCTTGCGCGTAGGCATTGACGTCAGCTAGCCATTCATTGTGGGTGACGTAAAATCCTGGTTTTTCAGGTAGGTAAACACCCCCAAGGTCACAGATACAAGCAAAACCCCAACGAGCAATGTTAGCCACAATTCAAAATGTCGGATGATCCCACTAACCTTTCAGCGCACTGTTAAGACGGTCACACGTGTCCTGTGGCGAGAACAGCTGTTTGCAAGCAATAGTAATCGGGCTGATCTAACAGGTAGTGGGGGCTCTCGGGTGTTGTGAGGTCGCTGAAGTAGCCGCGCTCAGCATCGCTCATGCCAACTTCTGCACCGCAGCTTTGTACTGCTGGACCAAACGCTTCAGCAAAAACGTACGAGGCCAGGTAGTCGCGTATCTCTGTTGGAAGCGGTTGTTGATAGAACAGCGGATGAACGGTCAATGTACAGGTGCGTAAGCCAATTTCCTGAAGCCACTGTAAGGCCCGCTCGTAGGAGCTCGGAATAGACGCGACCGACGTCACCTGTTCATCATTTTGCCACTGCAGGTTGCCGGCGTTGGCGGCCAACCACTCGAGCCGTCGGTAGCCAGGTAGGTAGAGTGCCCGGTAAAAGTTACCGAAAAAGATGGCAATCACCCCCCCAGGCTTCACCACGCGCGCCAGTTCCCGCACCACCGCCACGGGGTTGGGGAAAAGGTTAGGCCATAAAACATCTGCACACCAAGCAGCATCAAAGGTGTGACCTGCAAACTCGAGGGGCTGGCGCAGATCAGCTTGAACTAACGTCAAGGGTGTCTGCACCTCGTGTTGTTTTGCAACGTCTCGAGCTGCATCAAGATGTAATTGTGACCCATCCACGCCAGTGATGTGACCTTGTGGACCAACTTCTTGGGCTAGCAGTGGAAAAAGCCCCCCGGGACCGCAGCCGACGTCCAACACGTGCGTCCCCTCGCTCAGGTCGAGCGCTGCCAAGGCAGAGCGGTAAGCTGGGGTCATAAAGGCGTTGTAGCGCAGCTCGGAGGCTGTGTAATCAACATTCAACGAGTGATCAGACATAGGTGACCTCTTCCGTCTCAATTGCTAATACGTTTCACTATTACTTACTGCAATCATGTATCTGAGTGAAGCCGCTACTTATTGCCAACTCACTGCTTTCTGCTGGTGGAGACTGCGTAACGCTTTTGATAGCTCAACGTCACAGGTTGAAACCCATGCGACTGCCAGAAGCGGCTCGAGAGCGGATTGGCAATAATAAAATGCAAACTGTAGGCATCAAGTTCGTAGTCCTCGAGAGCCTTAAATGCAGCCTCAAGTAAGGCACGTCCCACGCCCTGCCCGCGCTGAGACGCCGCCACCATCACCGCGCTGATGTAGCCGTAGCGCCCTGCAGCCAGCGGGTTCCAGGTGTTACGCAAGTCTGAGAGTGTCACTTCAATCATGCCCACGACATCACCCTGTTCCTCGGCAACCCAAAACAGTGACGCGCCGTCCTCGAGTCCTTGACCTGCCCAAACCTTGGTGAGGCGGTCTCGAGCATCTGTTGCCAGTGCGGGCACGACCTTGTCAAAAGGGGTGATGCCCTCGTGAAACGCCATCTCATCCACCAAAAGCTGCACCAGTAAGTCTTCATCAGCAGATTTAGCAGGGCGAAGGTCTAGGTCGCCCTTGGGCTGGGCGGCGCGTAGGGGTAGGTCAAGGTCGCGCACGGCGTTGGTGCTGTAGGCTAAAAACCCACGCGGCTCGAGCACCGTCCCCAACCACGGGTCGTGGGCAACCCAAGACACCACCGCACCCGTTGCCCCCTTGTCTTGCCAGTAGTCTTCTGCTGTTTTGAATAAGAGTTCCATACTTTCCTGCTGCTCAGCGCGGTTTTCGGGACTAGGCAAACTCAGCAGCGGGGCAACTCCGCAGCGCTTCGGAAACAGCGCCAACATGCTGCTGTCGTTGGGGTACTCGAGCACACCCAAGACCGCCGCTGCACGAACTGCATTATTTGAGTCCCGCACTTCGATCACGTCTCGCTCGGCGTCTTTTAAGCGCGCGATGTAGGTGTCGATGCCTTCATCGCTAAAGTGTCTCAGTTTAGGCTCGAGCTTGTGTTGATGCGCATTTTGCTTCTTGAATAGCGCACGGAGCGCGGTCAAGCTTGCCTCTTGAATTGGTTTTATATGAATAGTAGGCGTCATGGTCATCACCTTCTCGAATAAATTGTCCCAACAATAGCCCTCGTAAGCTTGATCTAGGGTAGTTACTACTGAGCCACAGAATGGTTCTGAGACAGGTGAGCAATAACCGTACCAATATCTTCACAGTGGCTAACACCTACGGCACTTTCAATTTGCCAACTCGGTAGAGCGCCCTTTTCCGTCTCAGATAGTGCCGTGATCGTGATAGGTGATGAGCCTTCCTCACATGTGGTCACGACGGCGTAGCCTTTGCGCTCGAGGGCACGTCGTAACCAAATGCCGCTTAAACCACTTGCCTCGACTAACACTGGATGGGTTTTCGGTTGCCGGTAACGAAAGCCGCCCAGTTCGCGGTCAAAATCAAGCTCATTACTGACAAAGGTCGTTTCAAACGTGCCGTTGAGGACGAGGTCTTCAGGCGTGCCGCAGATAAACCGACCATCTTCGGTGATAAGCCAAAGCGTATCAGCACTACGCAAGGCTAGGTCGAGGTCGTGGGTGGTCATCAGTACAGCAAGTCCAGTCTGACGCGCTAGCCGCCGCAGTAGCCCGGTAATTTCTACCCGTGTTGGTAGGTCAAGAAAAGCTGTAGGTTCATCGAGGAGCATAAATTCCGGCTCCTGTGCCAGCGCGCGGGCAATCATGACCCGCTGGCGCTGACCGTCGCTCAACTCGGTGACCATCTGTTGGGCTAGATCATCCAGATGCGTCGCTTGAATCGCCCAGCGCACAGCCTGATGGTCGCGCGCGGTCAGCCTTCCGCGCAAACCCGTGTAGGGAAAGCGCCCCAAGCTGATGAGTTCGTAAACGGTGAGATTACCCACCTGGAGGCGGTCCGTAAGAACAACACTAAGCCTTTGAGCCAGAACTTTTTTCGCCAGTCGATGAAGCGTCACACCGCCGATACTGACCGTACCTTGTAGGGCTGTTTGCGTGCCAGCGAGCGTGCGTAGTAACGTCGATTTTCCTGCCCCATTGGGACCGAGTAGACAGGCAAACTCACCACGATGCAAGCTCAGGTCAATCTCCGACAAAACCGTTTTGTATGCCCTGCTCCCTAGCGGATACCCCACCGCGAGGTCATGCCCAACGATGACCGCTTCGCTCACAGCCAGCCACCCCGCCTCGCCCGCAAGAGCACCCAAAGCGCCACCGGTGCACCGAACAGTGAGGTGGCAGCGTTAATGGGTAAATTTAAGCTGCTGCTAGGCATTTCTGCAAGAATGCCACACGCCAGCGCCAACACAATTCCAATCCAAACTGAAGCAGGCACCAGAATACGGTGATCAGAGGTACCAAATAGCCCCCGTGCCAAATGGGGAATGGCAATACCTAGAAACCCAATGGGTCCAGCATAGGCTACGACCGCACCCGCCATCAGGGCAGCACTGCTCATGATGATGAGCCTAGCGCGTTTAATGTTTAAGCCCATGCTCTGGGCGTAGTTCTCACCCAGCAAAAGCGCGTTGAGGTACTTGGTGGCAAAGGTAGCGATAACAGCGCCAACGCCAACCACCGTAAGAAAAAAGGGGATTTCATCCCAGCGCACTTTGTGAAAGCTACCAAAGCCCCACTCGACAAATTCTCTAGTGCGTTGCTCGTCAGCAAAATAAACCAGCACCGTGACTACCGCTGAAACCAGCGCACCAATCACAACGCCGAGCAAAAGCACGGTCGTCATATCTTGAACGCGTGCAGCTACAGCCAGCATAATGACCAAAACAGCAAACGCGCCCAGCGCAGCGCCAGCCACCGTGCCCAAGTTACCCAGTAGCCCACCACCCAGTGCACCATAGCCGACGGTCACCGCCGCCCAAGGGCTGCCGACAATCACCACCAGCGCCACGCCCAAGCTCGCCCCAGATGTGACCCCCAACGTGAACGGACTCGCCAGTGGATTTCTAAAAAGGGTTTGCATCTGTAGGCCGGAAAGTCCTAGACCTATGCCCACAGCTATTGCCGTGAGCACCCGGGGAAGCCGAATATCCATAACGATGGTGCGCCACGATTCTCGCTCAACCTCGCCTCCCACGAGCGCTGCTAACACCTGTAAAATCGGAATGGGTACCGATGACCAACTTAGTGAGAGCAGAAACGCAAAGAGGCTCAACACACCCAATCCGCCGAAGAGCAGAAGGTGTTTGCGGGAGGTAGTACTCTGCGCAGCATCAACGCTACTCTCCTCAACAAGATCAGTACTCTCAATGATGTGGGCAAGTCCATGAACAGGTTCTAGAGCTGAACGATGCTGCTCCTCAACGGTGTGATATGCCATGAGTTTTTGTGCCATGAGTTTTTATGCCTCACTCAAGGTTCAAGGACGGTGAACCAGGTGAGCGTGTGATCTGGCAGTAACTCTGGGTGAAAGATGTGTACCAGGTCGCGTAAGAGCAGATCGACACGGTAACTTTGACCAGTAGCAAAGACATCGGTCCCACGGCGAAACTGATGAACAGCCCGACCTTGGGTCAGCGCGTCAAAGCTGCTGTTGAGAGGTTGATAAGCTAGGGAACCAGCAACCGTGTTGCCAAGGCGGGTGTCCGCAAAGTACGTGGTATCGATCCAGAAGTCAGCGGAACTAGCAACTTCTATAACAAATTCCAGTGGAATGGCATTAAAGGGTTGATCCGCGACCACCTGCTGGAGAATGGGTACTGTGCCAGCATCCTCGAGCAGACGAATGTCAATTCGGTTGGGTGGCTGGCTGGAAAAGAGGCCGTCTCTGTTGATATTGCCAAACAAGACAGTAGGGCGCGCCGCCACTTCCGTTTCGACTCGTTGCTCGAGGGCTAGGTAGTTCTGAATGACTGGTGCTAGCAAGTCATTAGCCCGTGCCTCACGGTTGAAGAAAAGTGAGACTAACTTGATCTCTTCAGCACTTCCCAGTGGGGGTTCCCAATAAGAATTGTAAAGAACACCCTTGAGACCCAACTCCCGACCTTGATCCGTTACGTCCTGGCTGAACATGACATGAAACAGGTCAGGCTCAACCGCGAGGATTGGTTCAAAACTATCGCTAGCGCGTGCAGGGATAGCTAACCCATCCTCAAAGCGGCGGTTAATATTGGGCAGATACTCGAGCCCAGCGGCTCTAACATTGGCACCCAAAACAGCATCAGATACACCCAGATACTCGAGCGCTACAAACCAACCACTACCTGAGGCAGTCCAGAATGTGCTAACTGGAACCGAGATGACATGTGCGTCAGCTAACTCATTTTCTAGAGAGGGTATAGGCGTACCACATTGAACAAGGACATAAGTTTCGGTACGCGCATTGGTGACATTGGGTACGGGTTGAACCGTCACGACCTTGTAATTTGAGTAATAGTCCACCGACCACCCTTCAGCAAATTCAGGAGCCACCTTGTCAGGAAAGTAGTCTGTTGCAGCATCATACGTCTCGACACAACCCTGCAAGTTTGTAGTTGGTGCGTTGCTGCTACTGCTGACCATACCGCTTACGCTTGGCTGACTAGCCGTCTCACCTGCAACGCGGTCAAGATGAATAACTTCATGGCTAGGTAACAGTTCAGGATGGAGGATGCTGACCATGTCAGCAAGCAGCTCATCAACGCGGATCGAGGGCGTGCGGAAGTAATCTTCGTCACGGCCAAAGCGGTGAAACATGTTGCCAGTGCGAAGCGCTTGGAACTCGCCGTTGAGTGGGTCGGTAGCGATAAAGTCTACGGCTGTTTCTTCCGCAGGTAAATAGGCCATACTGAACCAATACTCCGCGTCGCCACCAAGCTCCAGCGCCACTTCTAAAGAAACGCTGGGAAAGAACCCACTGTAGTCAAAGATGTCCTCGTTCAAAATCCGCACGCCGCCTGCGTCCTCAATTAAAATCGACTCGATGCGGTTATAGGGACGGGTGTTAAACGCGCCCTGGCTGTTGATGTTACCCAGCAGCACACTCGGTTTTTCTGACTGGGCTTGGGCAAGATCACGCAGACGCAAATATTCTTCAGCAATCGGCGTAAAAAGCTCATTAGCTTTGTCTTCTATATTAAAAAACAGCGATACAAACTTGAGTTGTTCAGCGGAACCAAGGGGTCCTTCGGCAAAGGGGCTGAAAAAGATATAAGGAACACCCAAACTGCGCGCTTCCTCAATAGTCTCGCGGTTATCGTAAGCAATCAGCAGGTCTGGCTCAACATTAAGTGTTGCTTCCCAACCGCTGCCATATTCGCCGATGTCACCAAGGTCACCCGCAGCATATTTGGCGCTAGTGTTGGGCAGGTATTCGACACCGGTTGTAAATTGGTCACGCCAAGCCACCAGCGGGTCTAGCAAATCGAGCATCTCAACTGCACCGAGGACACCGCCACCTGCTTCAACGAGACGCTGCACCGGTACTTCGATCACTAAGGTGTCCTCGGCAGCAGCCAATTCTTCGGGGATAGGTGTTCCACATTGCACCAAGATGTACCGTTCTAGTGAGGCTTCCGTGGCCGGATCGTCATAGGTAGAGTCAACGGTGATAACTTTGTAGTGATTGTGGTAAGTGACGCTCCACTGTGCCGTGTAAAGTGCCTCAACTTTGTCAGGAAAATAGTCGATGGCAGGATCGTACGCCTCGACGCATTCCTGCACGTTTTCAGTTAAACCTTCAGTTGTACTGGATGCTGTATTGGTTTGTGCTAGCGAACTAGAAGTGATAAAGAGCAAGCTAAAGCTTAAAAGCAAGCTAGTCATGGTTTGCTTGGTCATCTCAAGAACCTTTCTTGGTTGCTTGGCTGAAAGTAACACGCTGATGACAGCCAGTTTTGTAGGCGTTACCAGCGCTATATCGACTGCTAAACGCTACTCCGTTACTCCTCGTTAATCGGTACCATCCAAAGCGGCTCATGGTCGGGAAGCAGCTCGGGATGGAGGATGCTGACCAAATCTTTGAGAATGAGGTCAGCACGATAGTTATAGGCTGTCTTGTACAGGTCTTCACCACGACCAAAGATGTGAAAGGTTGTGCCCTCCTCAGCTGGCGGTAGTGCCCCGTTGAGTGGATTGTCGGCGAGTAAAGCAGAGATGCTGCTACCAAACCTTTCATCGGCGTAGTAGGTCGAATTCCACCAAAAGTTTGCATCGACAGCAACTTCGATGACATCTTCTAGGGCGAGGCTGGTAAAGGCATCGTTGACCAGATCAAGCTCAACTAATAGGGGCCGCCCACCTGCATCTTCGGTGAGGTGATAGTCAATACGACCAGGGCCAAACGTTGAAAACGTGTTGTCCTTGGTCACTTGCCCGTGCAGTACCAAGGGTCGTTCGTCACTAGCCACCGCTTGCGCTACCTGCGCTTTCAATGCCAGATAATCTGCCGCA
>JBCCOX010000206.1:0-7887 GCA_039025155.1 Deinococcota bacterium
ATCCCGCCACCTTGGATGCCTGCTGAATTCCCTGAGATAGTGCTGTTTATGACAGTCGTAGTGCCCTCGCTAAAAATCCCACCGCCGGTGTTGCTTACTAAATTGCCCGTGATGCTGCTGTTCGTCACGATGATATTGCCCAAGGTATAAATTCCGCCGCCGCTATTAGCATTACCGTTTGTAACCACCAAGTTGTTGATTTCAAACGTACCTACATCTGAGAAGATGAAAACACGAGAAGCATTATTAGCATCAATCGTGACAGGGTTAGTAAGGGCACTCGCATCAATAGTAACGTTGTTTCTACTTGTGCCCAATTGACCCAAGGCGAGGGTGATAGTCGCACCTGACAGGCTGGCATCAAAGGTAATGGTGTCACCGTCATTGGCATTGACAAGGGCTTCGCGCAAGCTGCAATCAGCTGTGTCGCAACTGCCGTCGTTGGTATCGGCGGTTTTGTTGACGATGGTGGTTGCTGCGGCATTTACAGTGAAGCTGTCTTGTACTTGGGCGGCTGGTTCGTATTCAGCGTTGCCTACTTGGTCGGCGTTGATGGTACATGTACCATTCACAACCAGCGTGATGGTAGCGCCGTTAGTACCGCCTGTGGTGCACACGGTTGGTGTAGTTGAGGAGAAGGTGACATCTAAACCAGAAGACGCACTGGCGAAGCTACTGATGTCAAAGTCAGCATCACCAACAGTTTTGACAGGCAGCGTTGACAGGTCGAAGGTAATCGTTTGGCACGTTCCTGATGCAGACTCAAACGCGCCCATATCAACCGTGACATTTTGAATGCGGGCGTTGCCCGCTAGGTCATTGCCTGCAGGAGCAGCTGCATTGTTGCCTGCGTTAATGGCAGGAGAGCAGGCTGCAAGGGTGTAATCGCCTGCATTTGTGGGGGCGCTAGCTGTGGGTTCTGGTGCAGTGAAGACATCGGCAAGGGTTGTAACAGCTGAGAAGTCTGTTAAAGCGTAGGCGCTATTGTTATTATTAATACTAAACAAGGTGCGAATTTGTGGAGAGTTAGGCGCATCATTACCCAGCACAAGGCTGTTTCTGAGAGTGACGTTGAAAGAGGTGGCAATCCCGCCGCCGAGGCTACCAGCCGAGTTTCCCGAGATAGTACTGTTGGTGATCGTGGTGCTTCCAAGGTCGAAAATCCCGCCACCGTTGCCAGTTGCCGAATTTCCAGAGATGGCACTGTTGGTGACCATGACATTAGAGCGGCCGTGAATCCCGCCGCCCGCGCCAGCCGAATTTCCGGAAATGGTACTGTTAGTGATGGTGGCAGCGAGAAGGCTGAAAATCCCGCCGCCGCCGTTGTTTGCGTTATTGCCCGAGATAGTACTATTGGTGACGGTAACTGCGCCACTATCGCTGAAAATCCCACCGCCGTCACCGTTGTTTGTACTATTGCCAGAGACAATGCTGTTGGTGACGGTGACTGTGCCAACGCTGAAAATCCCACCGCCACCGATGAAACCTGCAGAATTGCCTGAGATGGTGCTGTTGGTGAGTGTGACGTCGCCATTGCTAGAAATTCCGCCGCCGCTGTCACGTGCGAAATTTCCCGAGATGGTGCTATTGGTGACGATGACTGCAGTGCCACGACTTCGAATCCCGCCACCGGTGCTGAGGAGGCCGCCATCTACGCTACCCCCCGTCACCTCTAAGTTGTTGATGGCAAAGGTGCCTCCCCCTGAGTGGAAGAAGACCTGAGAAGCGTTGTTGGCATCAACCGTGACAGGATTGGTTAGGGCGCTGGCATCGATGGTGAGGTTGGCAAGGGTTGTGATTAGTGCACCCGATGTAAGGGTGATTGTCGTACCTGAAAGGCTGGCGTCAAAGGTAATCGTGTCACCACTATTGGCAGCGGCAATAGCTGCCCGCAGGCTACCTGGTCCTCCATTGGCGTTTGTGGTGACTTGTGCGACTACCCATGTAGCGGAGAGCAGCAAGAGGGTTGCAGTGAGTGTGCGCATAAATTGTCTCCCAACAGGTTGATGTGATGGTGACTAGGTTTATCGCGTTGATGATGCTTGTGTTTACGGTAACGTCTAGCCCAACTTGGGGCAGCATTGACGTCAACCTCTAAGTAAGTCTCTAGGTAAGTGGTGAACGAACAACCACATGCTAGGTGGGTTCGCTATTCACATCTCGATCAGTCTAGCGCAAAGACTCTTACAGAACTCTTACTCGAGCGGGATTTGGGATGTCTGGAAGTGGGTTTGAGGTGGCTCGAGCATCTCTCATTAGGCCACTAGGTCAAACGCTATGGCAACACTCACTCGGTGCTAGATACATCGCCAATATCAGACACACCAAGCAGACGTAGTGACATGTTAAGGCGCTTCGTAGAAAAAGAGTCCCACAGGTTCACTACCAGCGCGTAGCTCGAGCATCTGCCCATCAATCACGTAACTATCAGCATCTTGCAGGGCGTCTAGGGTGGCGGCCTCGAGCTTACTAGCAACCTCCCCCGGACAACCCCGCCGGGTAATGGTTATGTCTGCAATAAGTAGCCGCGCGTCTCGGTTCAAATAAGCTGCACTAATCTGGTTACAGCCTGCAAACCCCGTAAGCATCCCCGTCACTCCCTCACGGCGAAATTCTAGGTAGGGCAAGCTCGTTACCGGCACATCTAAAATAAGATTTTGATCTAGTTGCGGTAATTCCAAGATGAGCCAGCGCCCCCCGTCTAGGCGGATGTCATCCGCAGGTAGTACAGCAGATGTCTGCTCTGGACAGCGCCCATCTGCACGAATATCCACCACACTTTCCAGCAAAAACATATCAGTGAGCTTGCCTTCCATGTTGACATCGGGCGTCACCTGACCACTCAGAACAACAAAAAGTGCTTCACCTGCGTCTTTGATGAGGTTGATGTAGCGTTGCTCGAGCACCAAATACGCTTCATCTGGAATAACCTCATAACGCTCGCCGGAGCAGGCCACAAAAATGTTGGCATCTGCCATATAGCGGAACGTGCCCGTCCAAATTTCTGGAACTTGCGCCCAAGCTAATGTCAATAAACTTAAAAGTAGCGTGAATATAAACCGTTGCACAAGATTGTATGTTGATGGATGCTTTTTCATAGCTGCATTTTAGCGCCCAATGGTGGGTGTTTAATTCCGCTAACTTCAAGGCGTTCTCATCAAATGAGATTTTTACGTGCGAGCTTGTGAAAACTTTGTCAACTCATACTGATGGCGCTAGCTATACTTTGAGCAATTCAGCGTGTATTGACAACATTTAGCTAAATTTAAGCTGAGGCTGTTGATATTGCACCTCAAGCATCATCTACACACCGGAGGATATGCCGTGAAATTAAGCCCACTTGACCTCGAGCATCAAGAATTTGCCCGTCACTGGCGCGGTTACGACCGTGATCAGGTCAGTGAGTTTTTGGGCCATGCTGCCAGCACGCTCGAGCAAAGCTTGCGCGACAACCAAGCCCTCCGTGACCGCATTGACGCCCTTGAAACTGAGCTAGAAGCCCGCGACACCGACCTCGCCAAACAACAACGCGATGCCGAAGAAATCTGTGAACGGTTACAGCAAGAGGTTGACAAACGTGACGAACGCATTGCATCTTTGCAAGCTAGCGAGCAAGAACTGCGGCAGGCAATTGTAGCCGCCCAGCGACTTAGCAATGACATCAAAGCAAATGCAACTAAAGAAGCTGAGTTAATTGTCCAACGTGCCAAAGACGAAGCTGAGCAGTTGCGACAACAAAACGCCCAAGCGAAACGCGCTGCCCAAGCTGAACTCGCCCGTGTAGAGAATCAAGTGGATTTGTTTAAAGAGCAATTTAGAGGGCTTTTACACGCCTACGAGCGCAGTTTAGACAAAAAGGCTGTCCCTAAAGAGGCTGGCAACAACAAAGCTGGGCTCACAGCCCAAACACCTACACCCCAAGCTGTTGGTGCGGCTGACTAGACAGCACGACGACAACATCATTACAACTACAATATAATCATAACTAAAACATCATTTGTGTTGGGGCTTTGTTCTCGTAATACGTTGCAGGACTAGCTGTCCTCACCGGACTCGAGCGCGCGCACACCTCCATTGTCATCCTGCGCCGTCACTCGCCCTAACTTGCGGAAGCGCTCATAACGTTGCTCCAAAAGCTCATGCTCAGATAGCTGCATAAGTTTATTGAGCTCACTTTGCAAGGTTTCACCAAGACAGCGCACCATTTTGTCGGGGTTGCGGTGCGCGCCCCCGAGCGGTTCTTTGATGATGGCATCAACAACATCTAGCGAGAGTAAATCTTGCGCGGTGAGTTTGAGAGCCTCGGCAGCGTGTTCCGCTTGGCTGGCATCTCGCCATAAAATAGCTGCACAAGATTCAGGACTAATCACCGAGTAAATGCTGTTTTCAAGGATGAGTACGCGGTTGGCAACAGCCACGGCGAGTGCGCCGCCCGACCCGCCCTCACCAATAATCACGCTGATAGCTGGGACGGTTAAACGGCTCATCCGCTGGATGCTTTCGGCAATCACCCACGCTTGACCTTGCTCTTCAGCAGCGATACCGGGGTAAGCACCAGGGGTATCAATGAGGGTGATTACAGGGAGTTGAAACTTATCAGCGAGGTCAAACATGCGCATGGCTTTGCGGTAGCCGCTGGGGTGGGCCATACCGAAGTTTCGCTTGATATTCTCTTTGGTATCGCGGCCTTTTTGTTGGCCAATCACTACAACGCTGGTGCCGTCTAATTCAGCAAGCCCAGTGACGATGGCGGCGTCATCCCCTAAAGTTCTATCGCCGTGCAGTTCGTTGAAGGCACTAAACGCACCGTGAATGTAGTCGAGCGCAGTGGGGCGGCCGCTGGCTCTGGCGGCTTGAACGCGTTGCCAGCGGGTCAAATCTGTGTAGATATCGCGCTTGAGTTGCTCGAGCCGTTCCTCTAAAACCTTAATCTCGCTGCTTAAATCAACGCCTTGCTCGGTGACAAACGTGCGCATGTCATCAATGCGCGCTTGCAGTTCGTTGATGGGTTTCTCAAACGCTAGGGACATACTTTGTCTCCTGCTGGGGCTCCCGGAAACTACCCCGTAAAAGGCGCACATAACTGGCGAGTTTGGCTTTTAGATTGTGTCTGCTGATGACATCGTCTAACATGCCTTTTTCAAGCAAAAACTCAGCGCGCTGAAAGCCTTCAGGTAGTTCTTGTTTGATGGTCTGCTGGATCACCCTGGGCCCCGCAAAGCCAATGAGCGCCCCCGGTTCGGACACAATCATGTCACCCAAAGTGGCAAAGCTAGCGGTTACACCACCTGTAGTGGGGTCAGCCAAAACAGTGATGTAGGGAAGGCGCTTAGCAGCAAGACGGTCCAAGGCAACTGTTGTCTTAGCCATTTGCATCAGCGATAGGGCACCTTCTTGCATACGTGCCCCACCTGATGCAGTGACGGCAATAAAACTGCGCATTTCGTAAGCGGCACGCTCAGCGGCCCTAGCAATTTCTTCTCCAACAACAGAGCCCATAGACCCACCTGCAAAAAAGAAATCCATAATGGCAAACGCAACTGGCTCGCCGTTAAGGTTAGCTGCGCCAGTCACAATCGCGTCCGGGCGTTGTTGTTTTTTCTGGAAGCGTTTAAGGCGCTCCGGGTAAGGTTCGCGGTCCACAAACTCCAAAGGGTCTTGAGCTTGAATATCACCTGACCACTGCTCAAATGTACCCTCATCTGCCAGAAGTTCAATGCGTGCTTCAACAGGCATTCTGTAGTGATGGCCGCACTCGGGACAGCAGTAGAGGTTGGCAACTAAATCTTTACGGTAAATCTGCGCGCCGCAGGCTTCGCATTTGAGCCACAAGCCGGGCGGGCTTATATCTTCATCTGTTTTGGTGGGGCGCTTGCGCCGAAACCAGCGTTCTAGCGTCATAGGGGTATCTCCTAGGGTGTTCGTAGCTATTCCGATTCAACACTTCGTAAACCCTTTTAGGCTTGACGAAGTCCCCATCGGAATAGCTAGCTGTTTCTACGCACAGGGTTGTCTCGCTAACGCTCGGAACCATGCGGGTCAATTCTTCGAATTAACCTGAAAGATTTTAGTCTACGCACTAGCGCGGCTGATTACTGTGCCATTTGGGTAAATTAACTCTGTTTAACTTAATTCCGTCTATGGCTGCATCATTAGAGTTGAACAGGCTGCGGCACTGAGCGTATGTCGCTAGATGAACATCAACCCGGCGTGATTGAAGGGTTTGTGATGGTGATGGCTAGCGAAAGTATCATCATGATGCGTGTTATTAAACGTATTCTATATCACGCTTGATAGCACGTAAATTTAGTTGTTAATTCAGTAACACGTGAGTAAAGCTCGAGCACTCATTCCCATCAGAAAATAGCCCACAAAGTAAACAAAATCATCATCTGGAAATAGATGTCTCACCTTACGCAAAGGTGTGTGGCAAGTCCGTTCAACTTGTCATAGTCAGCCAAGTGAACGTACCAAATTGATATTCTAGCAGTCCAAGCTAAACACATGTGCAGCTTGATGTAACGGATGTGCATGTGGTGGCTCGAACTAACCTGATAGGCAGCCACTTACTTAAGCATTGTTAAGCTTATCATCAGTAGGAGTTATATCGATGTTGATTAAACGCCTTGTAAACCCTTACAAGCTTTATGCTGTCCCCATCGGAGTTGATGAAACGACGACCTCCCACAAATTTAGCTGCCAACTGCGTAAGCCCTGGTCAGATTGACGTAAATAGGGTCAGTCAACATCCGTTGGCGGGGAAGTTTCAGAAGTTTCAGTGTCGCTAGCTGCAGCACCGCTCTCAAGTAAGTCGTTCTCAATTAAGTCAATGTACTCAGGTGTCGTGTTATGAGCTGTGGGGGGGTGGGGGATATTGCCTTGTGTTGCCGCGATAGTGTCTCCCCAAGTGTCAACATTACCCACGTATTTTTTGAAAGCAGCAGGCATGTTGAGGTAGCCGGCCGGCCGCATGTCGCTACTACCTAAGAAGGTAGCCCCTTCTTCAATATCTAGCGAGGCCGCATAAATATCCCCTAAAAGCTCACCTGTACGCCAGATTTCCACCTTGCCGTGCGCCCAAACGTCTGCGCGCACCGTGCCGATAATCTTCACCGCCTCCGCGTGAATATAGCTACCTTCAACAGTTGCTGACTCGGCAATTTCAAGGAGCCCAGCAACCTCGAGGTTGCCATGGACTGCGCCATGAATGCGGGCCCGCCCCGGCACGGTTAAGTTACCAACGATGAGCGTACCTTTATGAATGTAGGTAAAAGGGTCGCTGTAGTGATGTGTTTGCCCACGGCGCAACGTTTGAGATGTTTGATGAGCTTTTGTAGATGCGGGTAAGACGGCAGAGGTTAAGCTCGGCTGAGCAGCTTGGGCTGTTGTGTGTTGAGCTTTGCGTTTGGCTGCGCGCCGTTTCCACATAACTTGCTAGTGTACCGTCAGTTATGAGCTGAGGATGTTAGCAAGGGGTGTGTTAGAGGGCTCGAGCCCACTCACTCAAAAGTTATATCAGCTTACCCCCAAGCAAGCTTAAGAACCTTGTTTAGAACGCCACAGATTCACCCTCGGCAAGCGCCAAAACGCTGGATCAAACAGCACAAATAACGTCACAACCTCCAAGCGTCCTGCATACATCCCAAACGTGAGTAACACGCGACTAAACGGATGTAGTCCGTCAAAATTGAGCATTGGCCCCACTGTATTGAGTCCTGGGCCAATGTTGCCAATACAAGCAATCGACGCCGTAAACGCGGTAATAAAATCGGCCCCGAACCACACTAGTATGGCCGTGGTAAACGCAAACAAGCCCACATAGAGCGTGACGAACGCAGCCACTGCCCGAAACACTTCTTCTGGCACGCTGCGCCCACCTACCCGCAG
>JBCCOX010000207.1:0-7826 GCA_039025155.1 Deinococcota bacterium
CCTCGCGTAGCTTGGGTGGTTTTCACCGATGGTGGTTTTGCCTATCTTCAAGGCTTGGCGGTATAACTGCTCGGCTTTGACATATTTACCTTTTGACTCAAGGGCACCTGCAAGATTGCCGAGGACCCTCGCGTAGCTTGGGTGGTTTTCACCGATGGTGGTTTTGCCTATCTTCAAGGCTTGGCGGTATAACTGCTCGGCTTTGGCATGTTTACCTTTTGACTCGAGGACATTCGCAAGATTATTGAGACCAATCGCATATTCTAGATGGTTTTTGCCACGAGTAGTTTTAATTATCTCCAAGGCTTGGCGGTGTAACCGCTCGGCTTTGACATATTTACCTTTTGACTCGAGGATACCTGCAAGATTGTTGAGACGATATGCATATTCTGGATGGTTTTCGCCAATAGTGATTTTATCTATTTCCATGGCTTGGCGGCATAACTGCTCAGCTTCGGCGTATTGACCTTTTGACTGGAGCACAAGCGCAAGATAGTTGAGGTGAGTCGCGTAGTCTGGATGGTTTTTGCCAAGAGTTGTTTTGGTTATCTCCATGGCTTGACGGTATAACTGCTCAGCTTCGGCGTATTGACCTTTTGCCCTGAGCACACGCCCCAGATAGTTGAGGTGAGTTGCATAGTCTGGATGGTTTTCGCCAAGGGTGGTTTTGGTTATCTCCATGGCTTGACGGCGCAAGCGTTCAGCTTCATCGTAATGCCCTGCTTCATAGAGCAAATGTGAAAAGTTTTCAAGTATTTTTTCATGAATGCTATAGCTGCCACCGTCTATCGTCTTTGCTTCTTCAACTCCCTGACGGTACTGCGCGATAATCTCTTCACTTAGGGCATACGTTGGCAAGGCATCTTCAGGTTGCATCACCTGCTTACCAGATACCCCCACAAAATCAAAAACCCCGCCACTCTGCCACGACCAAAAATCCGGCGCAAGGGTTATGATTTTGTTTAAACCAGCCTCCGTGAGCCAAAAAATAGCCGCATGGGGTTGCTCACTAAAACCTTCACGTTGAATATTGAGATAACCAGCCAGTTTTTCTAACTCGCTCGGTTCCTTACCTTGCCGCTGCCACTTGCCTACAAACGTAAAATTTACAGTGTGTCTAGGGGTTTTAGGAATACTTGTCAGAAAATCGAGCGGGTTAAGCACATCACCTGCTAGCGGCACATTGCTTATCGGCGTTTCTAGCATCTCCCGCAATAAATCGACAACACGCTTTTTATCATCAATATGCGTAAATAAAGCAAACGCAATCACGTTACTGTCAGTGCGCTCAATCAGCTTAGCAAGTCGCTTTACCTCACGTTCGTGTTCTGACGAAAGCGCTTCTGGCTGACGCACCTTAACCTTACTCACTGCAACAACTCATCTACCAAAGGATTGATGTCGTACCACACGTCTACTTCTTCAACCCCGTCGGTGTATTCCAACACGCTCAAATTGTGCAAAAGCACTTGATACTGTGGCGTTTGGTCAATCGTTTTGTCCCGCTTAATTTCTTCGAGCCGTTCAAGCTGCTCGCGGTTCAACATGCGCTGAAAATTACGCCGTTCGCGCTTAAGAGCAGTACGTACATGGTCAATGGTGACTTGCTCTGCATCGTCAAGGTCAGCTTCCAAAGCAGCGTCTTTAGCAAGTTGCAAGAGAATGCGCGGGATGCCACCACTGACTTCAATAAGGCGTTCAGTGGCGTCTTCACTGAAGAGTTCAGGAACAATGCGAGCGTGTAATAACTGCTTGAGGTCATCCATACCTTCAGCGATTTCACCTTGCTGGTCACGTACTTTGAAGTTGGGTAAGGTCACACTGTCGCCAAAGTAGGCAATGGTTTGCGTAAAGTCATCACTGTGCTGCAAAGCTGCTGGAAAGGTGTAGATGATGGCAATATCTGGTGCAGAAATCGACTTGCCATAATCGTAAAAAATAGTGCGGGCAGTTTCAATATCGGCTTTATCTAGGTCCTCAACTACACACACAACAGGTTTTTTCGTTGCTTTTTCGATACTTCCAGCCAGCATTTTGATACCCGCTAGCAAATCGCTGATGTGATACTGCACTTTCTCACGTACTGCATTCCGTGTAGCGGTTTCCGAACCGATGCGCCCACTGATATTGAAGAGCGATCCAAGTGCTGCTCCGAGTTTACCTAGGCCAACACTACCCTCCATGCTACGGGTGCGCGTTTCGTCTTTTTCGATTTCGATGTCTTTGCCAAATGACCAAATTTTTTCAAGTTCTTCATCGTCGTAATCAATGGTTTCATCAAGAACATTTTTAAGCATCTCGAGCGCAATCGACAGCAGCACATCGACATAAGTAATATCAAAGAGGTCAAGTACTTGCTCCACGCTATAGAGAATGACAAAAAAATCATTATCAAAAAGTCGTTCAAAGTTGGCAAGCTCCGTGCTTTTGCCTGTGCCCCTGTGACCCGTAAACAGATACTTTTGCGGGTAGTCGTACTTCAAATTGCGTCCCATGCGCTTGATGATGCGGTCATCGCGGGAGACAAAATACCGCTCCAATTCATCAACTTGCAGTGCGTAGGTATGATCTAAATTTTTAATGGCTTCGGCTAGTGTTTCAGCTTTCTGCGAAAGTAGCGACATATTGTTGTAATTTTAGCACGAGCAAAATTATTCGCTCCGCGCCGCCTGTACCCACCAATCAGCGTATGCCTCAACAAGAGCATCAACAATCTTTTGAGCATGTGCTGCATCATCAGCAATCCCAAAACACGTCGACCCCGACCCCGTCATCCGCACACCTTGTAAGTCCGTGTCAGCTAGTGCTGCCAGCACCTCAGCAATTTGCGGGTAAGTACGTACAATACCGGGCTCCAAATCATTGGGAAAGTCTGGCACCTGCCCACTAGTTAGCCCAGCCGTAATTCCCCGCACATCCAGTTCATCTGAATACGCTTCCACCGCTTTATAAGCTTCTTTGGCACTAACTGCCACACCAGGGTTAACCAGCACAAAATGTAGATTAGGCAGGTAGACACGCTCTAACATCTCTCCCCTGCCTCGCGCCCGCGCCGCAGGCACATCCAACACAAAAAAGCCCACGTCTGAGCCAAGTTGCATGGCGAGCGGGAATAAATCTAATCCTGTTGGATAAAGCTCAGCTAAGCCGTGGAGGACGGCAGCAGCATCCGCCGAGCCACCGCCTAAACCAGCAGCCACAGGAATTTTTTTGTGAATATCAATGGCTACGCCCGCAGCAACGTCAGCGGCGTCTAAATAAAGTTGCGCGGCTTTATGGGCTAGGTTGCTGGCATCACTTGGGACGCCTGCAGCAGTATCGCCGTGAACGGTGAGCTGAATGCCTGCGTCTGTTGGCGTGAGGGTGAGTGTGTCTGCTAGGTTGAGCCGCACCATCAAGCTGTCAATGTCATGAAAGCCATCGTCGCGTTTGCCCAACACAGCAAGTCCAAGGTTGAGCTTGGCGCGCGCTGCGTAGGTTGAAGCAGAGCTCGCAGAATTAGTTGTGTCCGAAGGCGTGTCGGGAGCGGTCACGCTCAAAAGTATGACACAGCTCCCGTAGGGATAGCGTTCTAACTACACAAACTTTTGACGTGCTTTTTAGCAGGTGATGGCCTCTAACAAGTAATAGGCTTCACCAGCGTGAGGCGTTGCGGGCTTGCGCCTTTGACTCGAGCAATTACCCCTCTGGCCTCCAGATCAAGTTTCACCGTCGTCACATACCACCCTATTGAGCCTTCAAAGTTACCTTTAAGCTGCTCACCCACAGCTTTTGGCAAATCTTTAAACGCCGTCTCCCCTGCGCTTAGCGTGTGTTGAATGGCGTTTGCCACTTGGTCGTATTTTTGTTTGTCTATGTTGACGCCCTGTTTACCGTCTGGGTGCTGCGTTAAGATGCGTTCCATGCTGACCTCCTAAGTGTTTTTGGATGTTGCTGAGCGTGCTCTTGAGGGTTCCTGAGCATCTTTAGCTTAGCTACTGTGCGGGACTACCGTCTTGTAAAAACGGGACAAGGTTAGGGGCAACAGGGTTAGGTGGAACAGGGTTGGGCGCGGCTCGAGCGGCATCACGTGCTTGGATGCGTTTGTGCAAAAGGTCGCGGAATGTCCCCGGCGACTGACCACTTAACTGCAATACATCATGGTTGAGGTGAGCTTGGTCGTAGAAACCTGCTTCAAGGGCAACCTCAGCTAGAGGCATGGGCGTGCGCAGCAAGCTAAGTGCAGTGTGAAAACGCAACACCCGCGCGTAAAACTTGGCAGAAAACCCCACTTGCGCGTTCATACGACGGTTGAGGGTTCGGCGCGACAAGCCAAGGTCACTGGCAACAGCATCAAGATTAGTGTGAGCAACATTAGCAGATAAGGCTTTAAGCCAATCAGGACGCTGAGGTTGTAAACGTGCTGTAAAAAAGTCATTTAGGAGTTGGCGTTGAGCGTTGGGATTGCCAAAAGCATCAAACAAACGAGCCTCGAGTACCTCGGCATCGTCTTCCCAAAGCGTGTTCACGTCCACCTGTTGATTGGATAGCTCGAGCGCAGGTAGCCCGCTCACAGCTGCCAGACCGCCCACTTTAAAGCGCACGCCCACCAACTTCACGTGCCCAACCTGATGTATCTTGACAGGGTAGTTGCGTTGTCCGTCGATACTCGTTTTAGCAACTTGACGTGATGTGGGTGTTCCCGCCGTCACCCGCTCGTAAGCATCTCCGTAATTGAAGATGACATCTGCCCGCCCGTCTACAAAAATAGTTTCTTGCAGCGGTTGACCTGCAGGTAGCACTGTATCCACCACCCAGTAACAGGCGATAACATGTTGTAAGTGAGCTGCAGGACGGTAGAGTGCGTACACAAGTGTCTCCTCGAGCTAAGCTTAATGTAGTTTAGCTTACCATGTTTAAGGCTTGCTCAACATCTGGGCTAATGAAGCTTTTCAAAGGAGGCTCATGATTCTCTACACGCACGGCATTCTGCCGACTGAACCCATTCACCTTGGGGACATTCTGCACGTGAGTGCAGTCACCGCTGCCAATGCTGCCAAGGACATCCGCGAGAATATTCGCAATTTGACGGGCGGCAACATGACCCACTACGAAACGCTAACGGATAAAGCGGTGGCTCGAGCTTTCGACCTCCTCAAACAGCATGCCACTGAGGCTGGTTACGACGGCGTTGTAGGCGTCACCTTGAGTCATCCCAGCGTGGTCAGTGGTGGGGTTGAGGTTGTCGCGTATGGCAACGGCTTTCGCTATGCCTAAAACCTCCCTCACCGGGTTGATGAGGGAGGATCACATTTTTGTCAGTTTGTGGAGATATGTTGATGATGTTTAGCTCGAGGCTCAACATCTATGTCGATGGACACTTGCGCTAGCTACGCACCACATCTACTTTGGCAAGGCTGATGCTTAAAGCTGTCCCGTCAATCTCTGTTACTTCAGTATGAGCAGCATTTGCTAGCGCGTCAAACCGCACCTCAACTGCCAAAACTTCGCGCATCACAATGTCTTTGTGGGTGTTGAGGGCAGATGCAACCTCAGCCTCACTCTGCAAGCTGAGGTGAATCCGGTCAGATACATCTAGCCCTGCGTTTTTGCGGGCATCTTGCACCAAACGGATGACATCCCGAACGAGGCCTTCTTGAAGCAATTCTGGCGTAAGTTGGGTGTTGAGTGCTGCCAAATAGCCGCGTTCTTCCACGGCGGCATAGCCTTCGGGGCTTTGCGCGTCGAGCAAAAACGCTTCTGGTTCAAACTCAAATGTTTCTCCATCCAACTCTACGGTTGTGGTAACACCCTCGCGTACATTTTTGGCGAGGTCTTTGCCGTCAATGGTAGACAAATATTTGCGGAACGCAGGTACTCGTTTGCCAAGGCGTTTACCAATGAGCGGTAAGTTAGGGCGCACGGTGTAGTCCACAAAGCCCGCGGTGACATCCAAATAGGTGACCGTCTTCACGTTCAGTTCTTCCAAAATCTGCGTTTCCAAGCGCTTGAGGCCAGCCAGTTCATCTTGACTACGCACCCGCACTAACACTTCAGGAAGCGGCTGGCGCACTTTGACTTTAGAGGCTGCCCTGGCACTTCGTCCTAGCTCCACGACCCGAATAAGCGCGTTCATGTCCCGCAGCAAGCTTTCATCAATCAGGCTTGTGTCTTCCTCTGGCCAAGCTGCTAAATGGACGGACTCTGGGACGTGTGCGTCAACTGGCATGACCAAATTTTGATAGAGATGCTCACTCATAAACGGAGCCATCGGGGCCATTAATTTGGCAACGGTGACGAGCGTTTCGTAGAGGGTTTTGTAAGCAGCGAGCTTGTCGCTGTCGCTATCCCCTTTCCAAAAACGGCGGCGGTTTCTGCGCACGTACCAGTTGGACAATTCGTCCACCACAAAATCACGGATGCTGCGGCTGGCGCTGGTAGGGTCGTAATCTTCTAAACACGCGGTGACATCAGCAACTAGCTTGTGGGTTTTGGCAACTAACCAGCGGTCAATTTCAGGGCGTTCACTCACGGGTACATCTTGCGTGAGGTCAGGATTATCTAAATTGGCATAGAGGACAAAAAAGCTGTAGGTGTTCCACAGGGTCATAAAAAAGTCGCGTAGGGTTTCGTTCACGAGGTTTTCAGAAAAGCGCCTCGAGTTTCCCGGCGGCGCTGAGCTGTACATGTACCAACGCAGTGCGTCCGCCCCTTGATTGTCCAGCACAGTGTTTGGCTCCACAATATTACCTTTGGACTTGGACATTTTTTCGCCTTTTTCATCCAAGATGTGCCCCAAGCAAATCACGTTTTTGAACGAGCTTTGGTCTGGCGCTAGGTGAGCCAGTGGTCCAGCGGGAACGTCCTCGCTGCCGCTGTGGGTGAGAAGTGTGCCAAGTGCATGCAAGCTATAAAACCAACCGCGCGTTTGATCAATGGCTTCGCAGATGTAGTCAGCGGGGAAGTTGTGCTCGAGTGCGGCGGCAGCCTCCGGCGTGCTGTTCTCACCTAAATAATGCCATTGCGCGTATGGCATCGCGCCAGATTCAAACCACACATCTACCGTGTAGGGCACGCGGCTAAAGGTTTTGCCATCTTTTTCAAAGGTGATGTCGTCAACGTAAGGGCGGTGGAGCTCGAGCCCCTCCAGCTCACGCCCACTCAACTCAGCCAACTCAGCCAAACTACCTACACAGTGCGTGCTGCCGTCTTCAGCTTCCCAAATGGGTAGCGGGCAGCCCCAATAACGTTCACGCGACACCGCCCAGTCAATATTATTTTCTAACCAATTCCCAAAACGCCCATCACGGATGTGCTCCGGAACCCACTTGATGGCTTGGTTGTTACTCACCAGCTTGTCTTTAAGCTTACTCGTGCGGATATACCACGACTTTTTAGCGTAGTTAATGAGCGGCGTACCGTCGCGCCAGTTAAACGGATAGGTGTGTTTGATGGTTGCTTGGCGGTACATGAGGCCGCGCTCGAGCAGGTCTTTAGCAATAGGCTTATCGGCATCTTTGAAAAATTGTCCTGTATAAGGACCGTCGCCAGTTTCAGGCGCGTCTAGCGGGCGCACTTCTGGATACACCTCACCGAGTAAATCCACCGAGAAAATTGTGGGGAGGTCAAACTGTCGGCCAATTTCTAAGTCGCCGTAGGCAGGTGCCACGTGCAAGATGCCAGTACCTTCGCCAGTGGTCACGCTACTATCTGCAATAACCCGGTAGCCTTTGCTGAGGTCTTCACCCTCTGGGACTCGAGCCTTGAGAATGCGTTGATAACGCACATCCACCAACTCTTGACCCTTAAAGGTTTTGAGCAGCTTGTACTTGCCCTCACCAAACGCA
>JBCCOX010000208.1:0-7808 GCA_039025155.1 Deinococcota bacterium
CATCCTCAACTTTGCACCCACGGTGCTCTCGGTTGAACCGGGGGTTCACGTTGAAAACGTGGATTTTCTAGCAGGCTTAAAACGCCTTTCGTTCTACATTGTAAATCCTCAGTTAAGGGAGGAACTAGCATGATAACAACCAGACGGTATCTGCAGATAGGCTTATCTGTGGGCTTGGCATTCCTGCTTGCTGCTTGTGGTGAGTGGGTGATTGAACAAAGCGCAGAGCTTAATGTGGACATTAGTCCTTCACAGTTAAGCTATGAAGCCGAACTTACAACAAGTGAAGATGGTGGCTCGAGTTTGAGTTTTGTCACGCCAGCGACCAACAGTACAAATCCTATCATCACCCTCAACACAAGACCTGGGTCACTAGGGGTGGATTTAGAAGGCTATGGGCTCGAGTACTTCTATGCAGATGGCACACCCGTGATTCCGGGTGACAGCATGACGATGGTCAACGACGCTGCTTTACCAACAGTACCTCCAGGTATTTTCTGTGAAGGTGGTGAAGATGGACCAGGTAATCCAACTGTACCAGTGACGCCTACAGACCCTGTAACTGTGTGTAGTGTTAATTCTCCCGATGCTGTTTTTGCACCGGGTACGCCGGTTAGTTTCACTGTGGTTAACGGTGTGCCCTCACGCATTTCTTACGAATTGTTTTGTGATCTTCGACCTGACGTAGGTGCTTACGCGCGTATGACTATCTTTGGAAAAGATAGCTTGAGGCGCGATTTCAGCCTCGAAATTTCTTCGATTCCAATTACGGCATCAGGTAGTTTTCTAGTACCCGGGTTGGACACAGCGTTATGCTTCTAGGAGGTACCATCGTGAAACGTTGGTATGTGTGGTTAAGTATCTTGCTGGCAGCGGTGCTGGTGCTTGTCGCTTGCTCTGATGACGACGGCGATCCGCCTATTATGGGCACAGACGCGCCACCGGTCATTGGATTTTTAAGCGTTAGCGGATTAAATCCTCAGTCTGATAGCACTTTGCGTGTACCACCTCGGTTTGAAGTGGTACTGAACCCTGTCGCAAGGGGCGGTAAAAGTATTGCTAGGGTAGAACTCAATGTAAACGGCATCAATCTACCGAGCAAAACTAGTTCACCTTGGGAATTTGAAATTGACTTTGGGGCCATTACCACAACCGGACCAGCAATTATTTCGGCTGTTGCGGTAGATAGCCAAGGCTTACGCAGTGACCCTGCGACCCAGCAGGTTGTGGTGGATGCTACCCCACCTGTTGTCACAATTATTTCACCAGAAGAAGATGAAGCAATCTCTGGTGATATTGAGGTAGTTGTCACTGCTACAGATACAGGTGCTGGCGTGCGATCGCTGGAAGTGTTTTTTGACGGTGAGAGCATTGATGCCGAAATTTTTGATACTGTTCAAGAACAGCAAACCTTTACATTCACAATTCCTGTTAGTGGTGATGGTGGCATCATCAGTGATGGTGAGAATGTTATCGTAGCTCGAGCCCTAGATGGTATTGGCAACGTTGGTGTGAGTGAAGAACGGACAATTATCACCCGCAATCAAGGTGCGCCTATTGAGCCTCCAAATGTCGAAATTCGCCCTGAGGATATTACGCCCTTAGGTGGTCCGATTGCTGGTTGTACGCAACTCACCTGTTATCAAGGTACTATCAGTGTGCCAGTGATTGTTGATGATGAATCCGGTGAAGCTGAAGTTAGTTTAATTGTACAAAGTGATTTGGGAACACAACGCCTAGGACCAGTATCTTCATTTCCATATACCTTCCGCGTAGATACAACTGCTTTCCCAGATAACAGCACGGTTACACTCATTGCCGAAGGTACCATTGTGGACGCAACTGAAGTCAGTAGGTCTGAACCTGTAGATATTACTGTGTTTAACAGCACAACTGGACCTGTTTCACCCGTAAACATTGTTGAATCAGCAATTGAGCCTACTGGGCAACCTATTCCAGGCTGCTCGAGCAGTCAGTGTTTTAGAGGTGTTATTCGTGTTCCTGTAGCGGTTCGAGATGCTGAAGGCGACGCCATTGTTAGATTGATTGTTGACGGCCCCTTTGGTACACAGGTCATCGGACCTCTTACTGCATTCCCGTATATTTTTGAACTTGACTCGAGGATATACCCAGATAACACGGAATTGACACTTGTAGCTGAACGCCGTGAAACTGAAGAAGGTGATCCTTCTGTCTCATCGCCAGTAACAATTACCATTTTTAATTCTGATGCTACACCACCTACTGTGAATGTTGTTAGACCAGAAAATGGTAGCGAACGCTCAGGTGCAATTCCTGTGACGGTGGAAGCGACCGATAATGAAAGTGGCATTTCACGTATTCTCGTTATTTTTGATGGCGCTCGAGTCATTGATCAAAGTTTTGAAACACCTGAAGCTGATGTAACCTTTGAGTCAATCATTCCTATTGTAGATGAGCAAACCCAAGAAGTCCTGCCAGATGGTGCTTACACACTTGTTGTTGAAGTAACAAATGGTGCAGGGTTGACGGTGGTGTCAGACAATATTACAGTCAATACAACCAATGACGGTTCGCCACCACCACCACCAACTGAGGTTGCCATCAATGATATTGAAGAAGATGAAGATGACGCTTTACGTGTCCCCGTTCGAGTTGTTGTTCGTCCTGGTGATGTTGTTGGGCAGGTTACGCTCACGGTACGTAGTGAAGAGCTAGGCACTCAGCAACCGTTGGTACGTGCAGGAACAGATACACCTTATGTGTTTGTAGTGGATACACAAGAGTTTGCGAATGGCGATACCTTGTTCTTTGTTGCTCGAGCCACAACCGAAGCAGGGGGCGTTGCCAACTCTGAAGAAGTGTCATTTGAAGTCGTTAAACCAGGGTTTATTGATGTAGCACCTCGAGTAAACATTACTGCACCCAGCAGTGGCGAGGTTGTAACAACACCGATTATGCCTGTTGAGGTAAGTGTTGCACCACTAGCAGAGGACTCACAATTCCGCTTTACAAGTGACATCACCGTTGAGATCATCAATTTTAGAGGTGATGTAACTGCCTCTACAGTGATTGAAACATCTCCTAAAAACACACCTATACAACAAGCACAGACATACCGTACTGAATTTGACATCACTAAGTTTCCGAACGACGTTTACACTATTTCAGCAACTGTAAGTGTAGCCGAATCGGAAACACCAATTGAGTCAGTCATTCAATTTAGAAACAGAAGCTCCAGCGATCAACCACCAGCTTCTAACATCCGTTTACCTGTCCGCTTGGGAGAAACCTATAACTATCCGGATTGTGCTATAGATGGAACGGAATGTGTAGGACTTCCAGTGCTTAATCGCGGGAGTGCAATCTTTATAGAGATCTCAGACGATGTCTTTAACGAGGTAGACTTTCTTGAACTTAGGATTATTTGTGATCCTCGAATTGATACAGAGGCGCAGGACTGTGAGAACGATCCGGTAGATGCGTTGTTGTACAACCTGGATATTACACCTAACCTCAACTTGATTAAGTACATCTACATTTCTGCACCAGAACTTGATGGCAGTCAGTTCATTCGTGATGGTAACTATGTATTAGTAATGACAACAGCCGACACAGGTGATAGTGCTAGACGTAACATTCAGGAACTGGCAGTTCAAGTTGATAGAAGTCAAGACACAATTGCTGGACTCAGGCAAGGTGCTGTGATAACTACGCCCGACGAAACACCGCAGCAAATCAACCCAACGAGTGCACAATGGTTCATCACAGGTGAGAGTGATGGAACTCGAGGTGCTGCTGATAATCCCATTCGTTGGATCAACATTCCTTTTGTAGAAGGTCAAGAGGGCAATGCTACTAAAGGGACAGGCATATACTCAATAGTTGGTATTAACACATTTGTGAATGCAGGAGCACTAGCGCCTAGCTATGCAGTCGGATTTAGTAATGATGATGATGGTGTAACGCATGGTACAAGGTTCTTAGTACAAGATTTGGTAACGGGTGTTGTACGTCAATATATTGCTCCCGACGTGACACCAAGAACCAATCCAGAAGAAAATGATGATGGCGATGAAGAGAATTCTCGGCCAACTAGTAGACAAGCAATTCTGGAAGCCACAACAGGGAGTGTTCGTACTATTGGTGTGTCGGAAATTGCTACAGACCCAGATGGCGATACGTTAACAATTACCAGTATTGTGGTGCCACCAGCGCAAGGTACTGCTGATCCTGCAGGTAGTACATCGATTAATTACACAGCACCAAGCCAAGCGGGAACCGACTTTTTTACAGTAGAGGTTTCAGATGGTCAATTAACAACTGATGTTGAAGTGACTGTCGCTGTTTCTGAGCCAGCATCTACACCGACGACACCAACAACACCTTAACTAAATTGATGAAGTCGCAACAAACAGCCTCCTTCGGGAGGCTTTTCTTTTAGCTGCTACTAGCGCGTATACTGCGACATTGTGTTTGACCTTATTCAAGAAGACCTCAAAACCTTTGAAATGCGGTTAGCAGACGAGTTGCAGTCGTCAGTCGCGTTTATAGATGCCATTGGTGAAGAACTGGTAAGTGCTGGTGGTAAGCGCTTGCGACCTAGTTTGGCGTTACTTGCTGGGCGCTTATTAGGGGCTCATCCAACAAAGAGTATGACGGTGGCACTGGCAGTCGAGCTACTCCACTCAGCATCGCTTTTACATGATGACTTGATTGATGACGCTGACACACGGCGTGGGCGGGAGGCTGCGTTTAAGCGTTACGGCAATGTGGTGAGCGTGATGTCGGGTGATTTTATGCTAGCCAAAGTACTTAACTTGCTTGCGGATGCAGATAGTGCTGACTTTACCCGGCTTATGTCCCAGACGGCTGCGGATATTTGTGAAGCGGAAGTATTGCAATTTCAGATGGCAGCGTTGGAGACGTATTCGTTTGAAGATTACACGACGATTATTCAGGGCAAGACGGCTGTGTTAATTGCAGCGGCACTCGAGGGTGTCGCCATACTCCACGGTGTAGATGCACAGATGCAAAACGACCTCCGCAACTTTGGCCTCGCTTATGGACGCGCGTTTCAAATGCAGGATGACTACCTCGACCTGATGGGTGAAGAAGCAACTCTTGGGAAGCCTATCGGTGGCGATTTGCGCGAAGGCAAAGCGACCTATCCTGTGTTACTGGTGATTGAGCAAAGCCCTGAAGCCTTGGCAATTTTGCGCCGCCATGCTAAAGAGAATGACGACGTGCTCAAGATGCGTGAACTTGTCGCCAAGCATGGTGCAGATGTTGCAACCAAAGCTAAAATTATTGAAGAAGCTGAGTCTGCATTGGGATATTTAGAATCATTTCCTGATGGTGAAGCTAAAATGATTCTTGCAAGTTTGCCAGAGCGAGAACTCGAGCGCGCCCGCTAGCCTCAATTAACCAAGTTGCTTATCTAAGCTAACAAGCGCCCTGAGCATCACTTGAGCCGCCTGGGCAATATCTTCAGGGCGGCTTTGTTCGTCGGGGGTGTGGCTGCGCCCTCCTAGGCTGGGAATAAATAACATCCCAACAGGGCAAACATTGGCGACTTGCATGGCGTCGTGACCAGCACCACTGGGCATGGTGCGGTGGCTGGTGCTGTAGTGAACAGCAGCTTCTTGTAATGCATTCTGGAAAGCTTCATCACAGTAAACGCCGGGAGCATCACTTAGAGGGCGTGTTTGCAAGCTGAGTCCGTCTTCATCAAGAATAGGTTTGGCATCATCAATGATGTGTTTGTAAGTATGTTCAATTTGGTTGCCATCGAGTGAGCGTAGCTCGAGCACCATCTTCACCTGCCCCGGCACCACGTTAGGGCCGTTAGGGTGATTGTGAATCCTGCCGATGGTAGCCACTAAGCCCTCTTGCTGGCGAGCTAGCTTTTGTACATGTTGGATAATCCAAGCAGCACCCACTAGCGCGTCATGACGTAAGTGCATGGGTGTGGTGCCTGCGTGGTCGGGTTGACCCGTCACTGTAAGTTCATAACGGCGGATGGTCACAATGCCCGTGACGATACCGAGGCTGAGATGTTCTGCCTCTAGCACGCGCCCTTGTTCAATATGAAGTTCCAGATAACCTGCATAATCTTGCGTTACCGTCTGTTGAATTTTGTCAGCATTGCCGCCGGTTCGATTGATGGCATCTGTTAAAACCTCACCTGCGGGGTTTTTGCGGGCAAGCATTTCATCATCTAACGTGCCACCAAACGCACGGCTACCAATACATGACGCGGCTTGGTAGTCGCTGACTTCTTCGGAGGTAAAGTCGATGATCTCGAGCGCGTGTTGTAGGGTGATGTTTGCTTCGTCTAGGGTTTGAGCCAGCTCGAGCCCCACCAGCACCCCTAAAATGCCATCAAAACGTCCCCCTCCCGTCACCGTATCAATGTGTGAGCCAAGCGCGAGGGTACGCGCTGTCTGCGACCCCTCCCGCCGTCCGATGAGGTTAGAAGCGGCGTCGTAACGAGGTGTTAGGCCGGCTTCAATGTACTGTTGCTCGAGCCATTGCCGCGCTTGCATGTGCAAATCGCTAAACGCGCGTCGGGTATAAGGTATATCAGGGTCAGTAAGCGTTACTAGATGCTCGAGCCGCTGCATAATGCGTGTTGCATTGACCTGTGGCACGTGAACATCAGCCTGTAGTTGAGATGGTGACAAGATAATTCTCCTCTGAAAGCTGCCTATCATTATCAAGACATAATCATGAGATGCTGCTGTAACATCAGCTCAGTACCTATAGATAGTTTGTTCTTGGGCAGGTTAGGTTAACCTCACCGTTGGGTGTCTGTGTCGAGATGCTTAGTTAATGTAGGCGATGAAAACGGCACATCTGATGGTTTCTAGAATGACGTTGCAAACCTGTCTTACAAGCACTTCACCGAGCCGCCATCTACAAACAGTGTGCTGCCCGTCATATAACTTGCTGCTTCAGAGCATAAAAATGCAGCAACGCGCCCGAACTCAGCGGGCTCACCCAAACGTCCCATAGGAATATTCGCGAGTGAGGCTTGGCGGACGCTGTCGAAGTCTTTACCTTCACGGTCAGCTTTAACGTGGTCAAGTTGGTTGACGCGGTCAGTTTCAATGCGCCCCGGAGAAAGACATAACACGCGGATGTTTTTGGGGGCAAGCTCAATCGCCAGCGACTTGCAAAGCCCTTGAATAGCTGGGCGAAATACATTGGAAAGCAGCAAGTTGGGAATGGGTGACTTGACGCTCGAGCTAGCAATCACTACAATCACACCAGCCCCAGCTTTCTCAAAATGGGGTAGCGCTAGGCGCACACTGCGCACAACACTTTGCAAGGTGAGTTGATACGCGAGGTCCCACTTGTCTTCAGCGAGTGCTGTGAAGCCCCCCGGAGGTGGCCCGCCAGCGTTGCAAATAAGTACGTCTAAGCCGCCTAGGTCGCTGGTTGCGTTGGCAAATAACGTCTCGAGCGATACCTTGTCACTCACGTCCACATCATAGGCGTGAGGTGTACCAATTGTCTCGGCTGCTTGCTGGGCGCGCTCAGGGTCACGGCTGGCAACAGCCACGGTGGCCCCTTCTTGAGATAAAGCGTGTGCGCAGGCAAAGCCAAGTCCGCCGCTCGAGGCAGTCACAAGGGCGCGTTTTCCGGTGAGTCCTAAATCCATGCTTAACTCCTTATGTTTTTGCTTACAATAGTCCGGACAGGTAGCAAAAGGACTTGAGAGGAGTAAGCCATCGAAATAGTTTGTAGGTGTGAAACAACAAACCGATGGCTTACAAAAAATTATAAACCGAGCCTTGCGGGACATGGGCAATGTCAATGAGTGG
>JBCCOX010000209.1:0-7783 GCA_039025155.1 Deinococcota bacterium
CGAGGAATACCCACAAAGCCCAATAACACGTTAATGATGCCTAGTAATGGGTCGAGCATCCACAACCACAACAACCCAACAACAACTGGAGGAAGTAACCACGGGAGTACCATGAGCCCCCGCACGATGCTCGAGACAGCATTGCTAAATCTATCCATAATGACTGCCAAGATGAGCGCTAAGGCCGTTTGAATAGGAATATTGATGACAACGTAAAGAAGGGTCACCCGTAATGAACGCCAAAAGCGTCTGTCAGTAAAAAGTTCTTGAAAGTTTTCAAGCCCCACAAACTTGGGGGCACGCAGCAAGTTCCACTCGTGGAAGCTCAGTTGAATCGCACCAATGGCTGGATACAAAAAGAACACCGCAAAACCAACTAAGCTTGGTAACACAAATAAATAAGCTACAAATAAATCATCATTTGCAAAGGTGGCAACCGTCATATTTGGCGTTGTGAACGCAAGTACTAATCCCACACCAGCCATCAACATACCGATCCAAAAGACGAATGGTCGATACTCAACAATGCCATCTGGTGCTGCTAATGCTTGCAGGTACGTGGTGACGGTTTCATCTTCATCTTCCAAAAACGCGCCCATGCTAGGGAGTTCTGTGTCGGTAGATAAGGTTTGACAACGCTCACTGTCGTAAGCCGCACAAGGCAGCAGCGCAACCAAGCTACCGTCATAACCGCGGGTGAGTTCAGCGGCTTTTGCGTAGTAAATCATCCACCAAACCAGCGAAAACACAACTAACAACATGCCAAACGTCACCAGAGTAATGCTGACACGCTTACGAGTCATGATGCCGCCAAATGGGTGTGACAAATCATGTCTAGGGCGTACATAATAAATTTCCCCTCTCACAGTGTTGATGGAGTTGTAAACGCGCACCTTGTTGATGTTGTGTGTTGTAGTCACAGGCAACCTAACAAGGTTTATGACATTGGCTGATGCTGATCAGGGCTATCAATGTCATGCTTGCTTCATCTATACGCCAGCACAACCTAGCTGACAGATGCCAGTCATCGTGTTAAACGTCCTGAGGGCCCCTATGCCTAGCGACACGTCTATCTCGACAGACCAACTTACTAACTCGCGTTATTAACTCGTGTTAGTAACCTTACAAGATAGATGTCTGCCTTGTCAAGAAGGGTATTTGTACATTTTTATCTAAAGTTGTATGAGTGGTTTCCAGCAATTCGAGATCAGGATGACAAGTGCGTCCTAGACGTAATGAAAAATCGTCAAAATCAAATTATGCTGATGGATTTTCGTATCAGACGTTTTTACGATGAGTTCATCTCGAATTGCTGAGTGGTGTCAGGTAAGTTTATGACACCCCACCTCATTTGATATGGCGTCTTGTGCAATGACTAAATCATCACATGTTCTTAATATTGATTAAAGTACATGTGATGATTTACTGATAAAAGAGAGGGTTTGGCTAGCGTTGGCTATTAGCTGTGATGAGCTGCGTTCCACTCACTAGCACAAAATCACGTGGGTGCGCTTGCCAACCTTCCACTCGAGACGACACACCATAAAGCGATGCGGGAGCCCACAAGTAAATACCCACGGGATCATCATGAGTTATCTGGGCAACTTGCTGGTAGTAGCTTGCGCGTATGTCTGGGTCAAGCTCAGCCTCAGCAGCAGTGAGTAGCTCATCAACTCGAGCATTGCTGTAATAGCTAGCTCGAGCGTCACTGGCTAAGAAAAAACTTTGCGAACCGGGATCAAACAGCCCCCCCCAACTAGCAATAAATAACGCACCCATGGCAGGCTCACTGTCGCGTAACCAAGCGTCGTTAAAGGCGTTCAGATCAAGAAATTGTAAGCGTACATTAAGACCGATACCTTCCAAATAGCTCAGTATAGCTTCGGCAATGGTGCGGTTGATGTTGGGTGGGACGCTGAGGCTAAGCTCTGTGTCAAATGCGAAGTCGGCGGCCTCGAGCAACGCTCGTGCTTGTTCTGGGTCGTAGGGGTAAGGCTCGAGGCTGTCGTCAAACCCAAGGCTTAATGGTGTCAAAGTTGATGCCAGCCGCACACCATAGCCACCCTGCAAGGTTGTTAAAATTGTCTCAATATCTACCGCATAATTTAATGCTTGCCGCACGCGGCTGTCTTGTAATACGTCAAGCTCACCACCAAAAGCGTTAAACCAAATCATGTTGAGCGTGGGTACATCCCGACTGACAACTTGTCCACCTGCCCGGCTTACCAGCGGTGTAAAGTCAGCAGGTAAATTACCGACGATGTCCACATTACCCGCTTGAAATTCAGCTAAAGCTGTGGCTGGTTCTGGAATCACCCGAAAACGTACAAAGGCTACTTCGGGTTGACCTTTGTGGCTGCCTTGCCAATAGTTTGGGTTGGCAGCTAAAAGGGCGTCAACATCGCGGGTATGTTGTACAAACTGAAAGGGTCCTGTACCCACGGGGCGGGCTGCAAAACCCTGTGCACCGACCTCAGCGTAGTAATCCGCTGGAACCATCACGAGTTGGGCGGTGAGTTTGTCGAAAATAGACGCATCTGTTCGGTTGAGGTGTAAGCGCACGGTGTAATCATCTAAGATTTCAACATGGTCAATAGCACTAAACTGGCCTGCGTTGGCATAGCTGGCATCTGGATTTAGTAACTGTTCAACTGAAAACACAACCGAGCGCGCGTCAAAAACCTCACCGTTGTGGAAGGTGACGCCTTGCCGAAGGGTGAGCTCGATGGTTGTGGGGTCAATGATGCGGTAGCTGGTAGCAAGTCCGGGGACGAGGTTGCCCTCGAGGTCACGTTCTAGCAAGTTATCAAATAACGCTCGCACCAGCGACTCGCCCGCCACTTCGTTCACCGCAAACGGGTCAAAGGTTTGAATGTCTTGGGGGATGACGACGACTAAGGTGTTGGCAAGGGTTGCATCATCTGGACTAATCTCTGCTGATGACGCCACATCAGACTGTGTGACACCAAGCATAAACAGCATCACCATCACCAAACTGATGATGCATCTCATCACTATGTGTGAGGGTTGCTCAATATTTGATTGAGGTAGGAAATTCCTAAACCGCTGCCGAAAAAGCATCCAAAAAATCAACATAACGTTGTACGCCTGAGTCAATGCTCAAGCGCACGTCACCTCCTTCTCTCATCCGGACTATGACCGTCGGTGTTGGATTTGTACCAACTCGGGCGCGTGAGGTTGGGAGTACACGCGCTTCGCGGACTCGTCTTTGCTAGCTAAGCTAGAAAGCATCGCCGCCGGTGGGGAATTTCGCCCCGCCCTGAAGGATTATGTTGTGGTGAGAGACAAGCCTAAACTTGCAGCTCACGTTTAGTATCATCGCGCGTGTTGGCGTGTCATGATGTAATTTGAACTAACATGCACGACCTACATTGACGCAACAGTAAAGCAACAGTGAGGAGATACATGATGTCTGAAGACTTGGGGCACTACAGCTATCGTGGCGCTAGAGCCATGATTTTGCTGCATGAACGTCACTTGCGAACCTTTGTCGCAACATGGCGTGAGGCTAAAGCTGCAAACGTCCGCTTGCCGGAAACGACTGACAGTGACTATGCATCTTTGGAAACTTTATTACGACACAACCTTGCAGCCGCACGGGGCTACATGACGTGGATGTGTGAGAAGCTCGAGCTGCCTGATCCAAAGATTGCTGACGCGCCTATGGTAGAGGACATTGAGCATGGAGTAGAAGCTTATCTAGAACACCTGTTTGAACGTTGGCGATTACCCCTAGCGGGTGTTCCCGAAGATGATTTTGGTGTGACTTACAGGTCGCGTTGGGGGGTGGACTATTGTATTGATGGCATGCTCGAGCACGCTGTGATGCACCCCATCCGTCACGAGTTTCAGTTGCGCAATCTTATTGCTGAGCAGTTACACGACAAAACGCTTTAGGTTGAGAGAACTCAGTTAAGGTTATACAAAACTAAAAATGCCCATCTGAATCAGGTATGTGCCAAACAGGATGGGTCAGCTCAAATTGCGTAAAAATGGCTTTAGATTCTTTAAGTGTCCATTTTTGCCATTCAGAGTTGAGGTGGTTGCCGTACCAGACTTTGGCAAACTCAAAAATTTTCTCAACGGTTTGAATGTCACCTCGAGGAATATTGTGTCGAGTTGACCAAGCTTCGACCTCGTTCTCATCATCAAAAAGTAGCATAGTAGAGCACGTAAATATAACGTTGTTCCAAACATCTGTCATGGGGATAGGAAAATGGACGTAAAAGTCTTTGTCAAGCAAGTGACCATCTTGTATATGTAATCGAATTTGTTTGCTACTGTTAGCAAGGGTTGTTGTGATGACGACGCTACCACCCAGTAGAGCAGCTGCACCTAGTGAGCACCAAGCACAGTTGCCCCACCATTCCATTTCCCCTTTACGAAGTAAGAAATTAGTTGGTGCAAGTGAGAATGGATGAATAACCCATACCTCTGAGTTATGTGGGTGTAAGACCACTCCATGATAGTCCTGTAAAGCTTTAAGTGCAGCTAAAACATTTGTTTCTAATGTATTGAACTGGCCTGCTAATTTCTTGATACTTGGAGCGTATCCAACATCAACAATGTGTTTAAGAATGCTGTAGTGCAAACTCGAATGATTCAATTCTTTGGGTATCATTATTCCCTTCTATAGCTGCTCTTTTGAACACATACAAATATAACTTTTTAGCGCCCTGTATTCGTGTGGGCATGCAAACTGCTCCCACTTTTAGCTTGGACACTCGCTGCTCGATACCTAACTGCGCCTAGCCATTACGTGCAAATGGATCAAGCCAGTCCCGCAAGCTATCTCCCAAAAGGTTAATTCCCAACACTGCCACAAAAATAGCCAATCCCGGAAACAGCGGTACCCACCACGCGAGGACTTCATAGCCGCGCCCGTCAGCCGCCATGCTGCCCCAACTCACCGCAGGTGGCGGAATGCCTAGTCCCAAGAACGATAGGGATGCCTCAAAAATAATGATGTTGGCAGTCAGCAAAGTTGCCACTGGGATAATGAGTGGAATAACATGCGGCAGAATGTAAACCCATAAAATACGCTGCTCGCTAGCCCCAAGAGCGCGCCCAGCAGCAACAAAGTCTTGATTGCGCAAGCGCATGACCTCAGCGCGAACAACCCTGTAAAATAGTGTCCAGGTTGTGATTGCTAAGACGATGACGACATTGGCCAAGCTGCCACCTAGTACAGCCGCTGCAGCGAGCGCCACAATGAGGTAAGGCACGGCTTGCCAGATGTCGGCAAGGCGGTCAAGCAGCAGCCTAGAGCGGCGCTTAAACCCGGCGATTAAACCTAGGCTAACACCAATACATCCAGACAAACTTACCGATAATAGGCTTACGAGTAAAGATGTGCGCGCGCCTGCAATAAGACGGCTTAAAATATCGCGTCCAAGTAAGTCCGTACCCAAAAGATAGCGTGTGCCGTCAGGTTGAGGTTGCCAACTGGGGGCTAAAAGACGTGCTGTTAGTTGTGTTTCAGTAGCTGGATGTGGCGTTAACCACGGTGCAAACATCCCCAAGATAACCAGCGTAAGTGTGATGGTGATGCCGACAGCAACTTGCCAAGGATGACGTGAGGGGGGATATCGTGATGAAAGATAGAACGACCAACCGCGCCACGACGTGAACGCGCGGTTACTACGCATGAAGGATGTTGAGGGTGGGCTCGAGCCCATGAAGTAAAGTTATAGCAGGCTGGCTCGAGGCATTCTGAAACATCATCAAGATGCTTATTATGACACTCGAGGGCAGAAAATAGCGTCAGCGCAAGAAGACCTGTGAGCTGACACTATTAGCATTATCCTATTGCTGTCACACTTAAAAATTTAACGATAAAGACAAGTTGTGTTTTTAATACTATCAACAACTCGTGATGTTATCATGTTAAGGCTCCAAGGTGACTTTGACAGAACTTTTAGCTGAGGCCACCAAGTCAAGCCCTTGCTGAACGTCAGTAAGGGGCATCCTATGCGTCACAATGTCATCCATAGGTAAAAGGCCCTGTGCCAACATGCGAATAGCCACCGGGTAGCAATGCGGGCCAAGGTGTGAGCCGTGAATGTTAAGCTCTTTGCTATCGCCTATAATTGTCCAGTCCACAGTAACGGGTTCACGCATGACGCTAAATTCCACAAAGGTGCCAAGCTTGCGAATCATGGCAAGACCTTGCTCAACGGCTTGCGGGTGACCTGTTGCTTCAATGTAGACATCGCAGCCGTAGCCATCGGTCAAGTTTCTGACCTCGCTAACAACGTCTTGAGTAGCAGGGTTCAGGGTGATGTCAGCACCTGTTTTGCGGGCGAGTTCAAGCCGCTGCCCACTTAAATCCAGTGCAATAATGCGTTCTGGCCCTTTAAGTTTGGCGGCTGCCACCATCCCCAAGCCCAAGGGGCCACAGCCCGCAATCACAACCGTGTCTTGCAGTTGAATATCGCCACGTTCGACGGCGTGAATCGAGCAAGCAAGTGGCTCAATAAACACCGCGTGATGCCACGGAATGCTTTTAGGAACCTTGTAATTCAGGGCATTGGCAGGAAAGCGCATGTATTCTGCCCACGCGCCAACAGTATTTTGTTTAAAGCCATAAATCTCGTGAACGTTGCACATCCAGTACTGACCGCGCTGGCAGTAGCGGCAGTTCCAGCAGGGCACAATTTGCTCCGAAATAGCGTGGTCGCCTAGAGCTAGGCCGTATTTTTCGGCAGCGCCCTCACCCAAGCCCACAACCTCACCTACAAATTCGTGACCGGGAATCACCGGGGGCTCGCAGTAGCCTACCGGGTGGCTGTCTGTGCCGCCCCAAAATAGGTCTGCGCCTAGGTAACACTTAATATCACTTGCACAAATGCCCGTTGACTTCACCCGAATGAGGACTTCGCCCGCTGCGAGTGTGGGAACCGGGCGTTCCTCGAGGCGGTAGTCTTCGGGGCCGTGGCAGATAACTGCCGGCATGGTTTTGGGTAAGCTTTCGCTAGATGTGGTCATCATTGTCCTTTACACCTTCCAATTACTGGGTTGTCTAGCTACTGGGTTGTTTAGCTATTGGGCTGTCCAGCCGCCGTCTAGTTTGAGGGTATCTCCGGTAACCATGCCAGCTTCTTGTGATGCCAAAAAGAGTACGGCTGCAGCCACCTCGCTAGGTTCGCCAAAACGACCGACGGGGATGCGGTTCAGCATGGACTGTTTAGCTTCCGGCGTGGGAAACGCCATCTCAGCCATGGGTGTGTTAATCACAGTGGGGGCAATACAATTGACAGTGATACCGTGTGGGGCCCACTCGAGCGCCATCACTTTACTCACCATCTCCACCGCACCTTTGCTAGCGCAGTACGCCGCGTGGTCGTGCAAAGCAATAAGCCCAGCTTGCGACGAAATGTTGACGATGCGACCATAATTTTGGTCTATCATGGGTTTGACAAGCTGTTGAGATAAGAAAAAAAGGGCTTTTACATTGATGTCAAAGGTGTGATTCCAGTTTGTTTCTTGGGTTGTGGTAGCGGATTCAGGGTGACTGACCCCAGCATTGTTGACTAAAATGTCAATGGTTGGGAAGATGTTGAGTGCTTGCTGAGCTAGGTTGAGGACATCAGCATGTTCGGCAAGATTAGCGGTGATGGTGTGACACTGGGTTCCCTGCTTGCTAATTTCTTGTTTAAGAGAGGCTAGCTCCGCTCCACTTCGAGCTGTGATGATGAGGTCAACGCCTTGTTCAGCTAAGCTTAAGGCAATAGCGCGTCCGATGCCTTTGCTAGCACCGGTC
>JBCCOX010000210.1:0-7735 GCA_039025155.1 Deinococcota bacterium
ATGTCTAAGATGATATAGAGTTGGGCACATAGCAACGCCAAAAAGGCTTTGGGTCTATAGTTGTAACGGTTGTGAGGTTCTCAGGTCGGTTTGAAAAACACATGAGAACTATAAGCTTACAATGAATCATTCAAACGTCCTCGAGCCTTTACTAAAATACGCCTACACATCGAGAACGCCAACCAATGAAAGGTACGAACTATGTTTGATCAAGGCATGATGAACGCCGGAAATACCCAGATGTTTGCCGTGCAACTTACGGCAGTGATTGAAGATGAAACAAAGCGCATGTCTGCTGCTGAAGTGCTCGCCCAAGAACTTGGTGTAGAGCCAGATAAGGTATTTAAACTCATTTCGAGCGCGCCTAAAAAAATCTCGCAAGCCATGCCACAGGTTGATGCTGAGAATATGGCTGCGTTGTGTCAAAGCGCTGGGCTCGAGGTTGACCTTATTGCTGCCCAAGGCAAGCGCCCAGCAGCTAAACCGCAACCTAGACCTGCATCTGTGGCGTCCGAAGCAGCGCGACCAGCCTCTGCTCAAGCCACATCTTCAAGATCATCCTCAGCGCAGCAGAAGAGGGTATCAAGTAGTTCGGAAGGTGGTTTTGGCGGATTGCCGCCGTTGGGCGCAAATCCGTATTTCACCATGTTGACCAAGCCCAAAGACACCTTGCGTGCCTTGTTGGATGGACCCTATCAAAATAGCGATCTGAGCCTAGTTCTCTTATTAAGCGGGCTGAGTGCTGTACTCATATTTTTGTTTGTCTTGGGGCCGCTATCTACGGTTATCGCTGCAGAGTTAGACGCACCTACAGGTGCTATAACTGGTGCGGCTATCGTTTTGGCACTGTTTACAGCTATTAGTACGGTTGTTAGTTTGTACTTTACTGGGTTTTTGTATGCCTGGGTAGGTGCAAAATTGTTTGATGGCAATGGTAGCTATCGGGACGCTCGTTTTGCCTATGCATGGGCACTTGTTCCAGGGATGTGGCTCACTGCTATTGTCCTTGTGATAATGATACCTGCAGTTTTACAACTCATTTCGTCAACGTCACCAGGTGTACCTGCAGGTGCGTCTGCTTTGTATGGACTAGCATCATTTTTGGCATTTATTGGTGGTTTTTGGATATTAGTTGTGCAATGTCGCGCTCTTGCTGAAGCACATGGATTTTCTTCTTGGAAAGGCTTTGGGACAGTGCTCATTACAGGTATTTTGAGTAGCATGATTGCGGGATTTTTACAGACGATATTTGGTGGTATTTTGGGTGCTGTGTTGAGCGTGTTTGTTTAAATTTCAATATGAATCAAAAAGATGACTTAAAGATTTTTACCGTACAGCTAAATAGTGTCTTGAGCAATATAACACTGCGTCGATACTTAGCTGAGCAGCTTGCTCATAAGTTAGACAAAGATATTGGTAAAATGTTTCAGTTTGTATCCAAAGCACATCAAGACATAGCTCGAGGATTAACTCGCGAAGAAGCTGAGGAAGTGGCAGAGATATGTAGGAAAGCTGGGCTTGAAGCGAGTATCATTGAGGTCAGACCGATATTTCAAAGAGCAATAGAGATTGAAAATCAGCTGCCACCTGAAATTTCACGCGGCAGAGATTATTCCTCGCCAGTTCGTGGTCCACGTATGGGTGGTTTATTGTCACAGGGTTTTGAGAGTCCCTATGTGACTATGCTTTTCTGCCCTAGAAAAACTGTACGCGACCTATTAAACGGACCTTATAAAAATTGTAATTTAAGCCCACTAGTTTTTGTGCATACGCACTTTCTGTGCTTGCGATATTCATCTACGTTCCGTCACCTATATCTACAGCGATACATGCAGAGGGTGAATATCTGCCAGAAATAGTGTCAATTTCATATATTATAACTCCTACAATGATTTTTTTGTTGCCAATGACTTTATTCTTAATGCTTGCTTTCTACATCAGTAGCTTTTTAGCTGCATGGATAGGCGATAAGTTATTTCTCAGCTATGGTAACTATCGAAGTGTTCGTTTTGCTTGTGCATGGTCACTAGTTCCGTCAATATGGTTTTCAGTTATTATGATAGCCCTAGGTATGTTTTCTTTTATTCACTTTGCTTGGGTTGGAGATATATTCCTGTCACCATTAGTAGTACAACCTTCACTGCGAGCATTTAGTTGGATTGTAGTAGTTTGGGGTTTCCTCATAGGCGGTAGGGCAGTAGCCGAAGCAAATGAATTACCTACTATGCAAGGCTTTGTGATTATGTTCATTGTTGGACTAGTAATGAGACTCATTAGGTTTTTGGTTGGTGTAGGCGTATAGACAAGAAGAGTTATAGCTCGAGCCCACCCTCATCAGGTAAAGCTCGAGCCCTTCTTATCTTCTAACGCCTAAACCCCTTCATCCTCCTGATACACAAACTCCAAAAAGTTAAAATCCCCCACGCGGTTGTAACTCTCCGCACTTGTCTTAAACGCTGACCAATTTTCATACACACGGGCGTAATCTTCACTAGCGGCGATGTTTTCCTCGTGAATCTCGTCCATGATGGTCTTAAACCGTGCCAGAATATCCGCTGGGAAGTTGCGCGGTTGTGCGCCTGCTTCAATCAAGCGCTGAAACGCAGCACCGTTGGCGGCATCGTATTCAGCTTGCATCTCGCTGTTACCACGCAGGGCTGCGGTTTCAATGACCGTTTGCACGTCTGTGGGTAAGCTCTCAAAAAAACCTTGGTTAACGTACAACCCTAAACTCGCGCCGGCTTCATGCCAACCAGGTTGGTAGTAAAAAGGTGCAATACGCTGAAAGCCCATAATTTCGTCGTCAAAGGGACCAATCCACTCAGCTGCGTCGATCGTGCCGCGCTCGAGCGCAATAAACACCTCGTTACCAGGTAGCACTTGTACGTTCACGCCTGCCCTAGACATCACCTCGCCACCTAAACCAGGAATACGCATCCGCAGACCTTGCAGGTCCTCGAGCGAGTTAAGTTCTTGCCGAAACCACCCGCCGGTTTGCATGCCGCTGTTGCCTCCGGGAAACACCACCAGTCCGTCTGGCGCGCTAATTTCATTCCATAGCTCGAGCCCACCACCAAACAGTAACCAGGCGTTTTGCAGTTGGGCGTTCAAGCCAAACGGTACGCCGGTAAAAAATGCGTTGGCGGTATTTTTGCCAATGTAGTAGTACGACGGGCTATGACCCATTTCAAACGCGCCGCTCGAGACAGCATCGTAGACCTCAAAGCCGCCGACTTGCGCGCCAACCGGATAGACGGTGATGTTGACCTCACCGTTGGTCATCGTACTTACGTTGCTGGCAAAGCGCTCCGCCATACCCATGATGACGCTGGTCACGGTCGGAAACGACGACACCATCTCAATGTCAATGCTTCCCGCGCCTTGCGCAAAAACGTTGGCAGATAAACCTGTTGAGACAGCAGCGCCAGACGCCACCGCAGCTTGTTTCAAAAATTCACGACGTTTCATGATTTGCCTCCTACTTGGGACTAACGAAGTATACCCTACTTTGAACGGTTGCAGTCCAAGATTTAAGCTGTGGTTTAAGCTGTCTAGGCGTGTGTTTTAGATCACTATTTGCGTTAAGCTATAAAACATGAGCGCCTCACCCATTGACCCCAACCTTTTGCAAGATGTTCCTATGCAGCTTTCACCAGACGAGGCGGTTAAAGAGGTGGTCAAGCGCGCTTTACGTTTGCCTACTGAAACGGTATCTTTGGCAGATGCTTACGGACGTGTGCTAGCTAATGATCTGGTTAGTTTGGTCGATCACCCGAGTTTAGATAATTCTGCGTTGGATGGCTATGCGTGTCGGGAGGAGGATACGCAAACGGCATCTGAGGATAGTCCAGTAGTGCTCGAGCTTATCGGCGACATCCCCGCAGGTACGACGTTTTTTGGCACACTCCAACCCGGTCAGGCCGTCAGCATTTACACGGGCGCACCGATTCCAGCGGGAGCAGATGCCGTCATCGGCGTAGAACACACAAAAACTGATGGTGATAAGGTGAAGCTTTTTCAACCTGCCAAGACGGATGCTGTGCGTCCTAAAGCCCAAGATTTGCAGCAGGGTGCAGTTGTTTTGCAAGCAGGCACACGGCTGACTGCTGCTGAGGTTGGGCTAGCTGCCTCGATGGGACATGCTGAGGTTTTGGTTGTATGCCGTCCAAGGGTTGGCTTGCTCGTTACAGGTGATGAAGTCATCGCCCCCGGTCAGCCAATTAGGCCCGGTCAGCTTTACGATGCCAATCGCTATACCCTCACTGGACTTCTGCAGGCCGTAGGTGCTGAGGTGGTTGTGCTAGACAATGTCCAAGATGATTTAGAGGTTTTGAAGACACGACTTGCACACCTTTACCTCGATTTCATCCTTACAAGTGGTGGTGTGTCGATGGGTAAATACGACTTTGTCCGCGATTTACTGTTTCACCACGGTGAGGTGTATTTTTGGAAAATCGCCATGCGTCCAGGTGGGCCCGCGTTATTTGGTAGTTATCAAGGTGTGCCATTATTTGGCCTGCCAGGTAATCCGGTGTCGTGCATGGTGGTGTTTGAGTTAATTGTGAAACCGTGGTTTTTGGCTGCGTTGGGTATGAAGGAGCAGGAGGGGTTAGGACAACGCCTCCCTGCTGTTGCTACCACACCCTTCACAGGTGCAGGCTTCAAAGTTGCCTACCGCCGTGCTCACATCCATGAAGAACAAACAGACATGGGGTTACGCAGAGTTGCGGCTAGCACCGGCCCACAAACATCAAACATACTCACGTCCATGCTGGCAGCAGATGGCTTAGTCATCGTTCCACCGTATCAAGATATTGCTGTTGGTGATGACGTTGAGGTCATCCTCTTTTAAAAATTTTCAGCTAAGAAAGACTCACGTTAATATTTGAGATGGCCCTGTTGTCAAGTTGTCAACGTCACATCATGATGTCGTTGTGTGACGTTGATAGTGAGGTAGAGAAATAATCCTCCAGCTTTGTAACATCGTCATGTCTGGGGGGTGAGTCAAGCGAGACTCTGTTCATCCACTCAGATTCTTAATTGCGTCGTATAAAGCTTAGCATAACGCCGTCCTAGTGCCATCAGCTCGTCGTGACTACCCTGCTCTGCGATGCCGTGTTCGTTAAGCACGATGATCCTCTGGGCGTTGCGAATGGTAGACAAGCGGTGGGCAATTACAATGGTCGTGTGGTTATTGCTGAGGGTCTCGAGTGCCGCTTGCACAGCCTGCTCACTCTCGTTGTCGAGGCTGCTGGTGGCTTCGTCAAAAATGATGATGGGCGGGTTTTTGAGGAATACCCGCGCAATACTCAAACGTTGCTTTTGCCCGCCAGAAAGTTTCACGCCACGTTGACCGATGTCGGTACCGTAACCGTTGGGGAGTTTGCAAATAAAGTCGTGCGCGTGGGCGTGTTTGGCGGCGCTTACGACATCTGCTCGAGACGCTCTTGGCTTACCGTAGCAAATGTTCTCAGCAACTGTACCCGCAAACAAATAAACATCCTGCTGCACCATGCCGATTGCCTGCCGCAGGGATTCGAGGCTCAGTTGACGAATATCAACCCCATCAACGCTGATGCTGCCAGAAGTGACATCATAAAAACGCGGAATCAGCATCGACAACGTGGTTTTACCCACGCCAGATGTCCCCACAAGCGCCACATACTCACCTGCGTTAACGGTGAAGGATAGGTTTTTGAAGACATCATTTAGATTGGGCTTATAGCGAAAGCTTACAGTATCAAAACTAATGCTGTCCCTTAGATGCTCGAGCGTGACGGCATCAGCATCATCAACAATGTCCGGCTGAACCTCGAGCATCTCCATAAAGCGGTGAAATCCGCTCATACCTGCTTGGTACAAGCGTGCCACGTTGACATAACGCTGAATGGGTTCAATCAATACGCCTACATACAACACGTAAGTGAGCAGGTCGGCAACGTCCAACACGCCCGAAACAATGCGCGTACCACCAAACACAATCACGATAACCGGAAGTAACAAGGTTAATGCCTCGAGAGGGTTGTAAAAGTAAAGTTCGCTTTTGTAAACGCCCCGTCTGCTGTCTACAAAGCGTTCGTTGGCGTGAGCAAACTTGCGTTGCTCGAGCGCCTCATTGGTAAACGACTGCACCACCCGAATCCCGGCAAGGCTGTCTTCTGTCTGAGCGTTGATGTCGCCCATGCGGTCGCGGTTGGTTTTGAAGCTCTGTTGCAGCCGCTTATTGGTATAGAGCGAATATATGAGCACAAACGGTAACAGTGCAAACAACACGAGGGTGAGTTCAACGTTAATGGTTATCAAAATGGCAAACGTACCAAAAAATTTAAGTGAGGCAATCAACACATCTTCTGGACCGTGGTGATACAACTCGCTGAGCATTTCGAGGTCGTTACTTACGCGCGTCATCAATTGGCCCGTGCGTTGGTCGTCAAAAAAGCTACACGACAGCGTTTGATAGTGGGCAAACAGCTCAGCGCGCATGTCACGCTCCATATACGTGCCCATCATGTGACCTTGATAATCCACAAAGATGGTACATAGCGTATGAAGAACAACGAGGCTAAACATCACACCGCCGAGGATATAAAGCTGGTTGAGGGTGTTTTCTAGCGGCGTTTCTAAGATGACATTCGTCATGTAGCGCACGCACAATGGAAAGATCAGGGCAATACCTGCGACGAGGGTTGCACAGGCTAAATCTAGGCTTAGTAAGCCTACATAGGGTTTGTAATAGGATAAAAATTTCTTGGCTCGAGCAGCCACACATCACTCCTTGCTCAGAATATTCATAATCTGAGTAATGATGTCAACACAGATAAATTGTGCTCATCCATTAATGGAGGTAGACAAGCATGATGATGTTGACGTGACACACCGCAATCAGATCAGTAAAAGGTAGAGACAGTGATAAACGTAAACATCACATCAATACCTTGAAATCGTCGAAACCAATACGTTAAGACGATGATGTAGGTGTCATCACAAATTGTTGGGAATATGGATAAAGACAAACGACATTATAAGCGTCGTTTATGTTTAAGATGCCGTCAGATCACGCTGAGCTTAGGCAGATGTATTAGCTGTAAGTGTTACAAACCTGCGTTAAGCAGCGGAAACGGCAAATGTGTGTGCTCTTGGCATGATAAACCTCATTAAAGACGTTGCTATCAAGTTCACCGATTGAGGTGTTTTGTGCAAAGCCTCAGTTACCATACACTATGTTTGTGATTTAACGTGTCATTTGCTTGGTATGGGCGTGCAGGTATTGTGCTATTTGGTTGAGATGCTGGGTTAATTTAGTAAGTACGTTAATGACTATAAATTAAAATTTATTTAGTAAGTCATAGCCTAATCTAGCTGAGATTTGTCCAGCAACCTCACTAACTTTGGTACCGTAGTAAGGAATTTTTTCTCTTGGAATCCGCGGTAGTGGAACAGAAATACTAATGGCTGCTATAGGTTGGTTGAGGTGGTTAAAAATAGCAGCAGAGACGCACCGACCACCCAATTCGTTTTCTTGGTCGTCGAGCGCGTAGCCGCGTTCTCGAGTCACGGCGAGATCGGCCATAACATCGTCTACTGTAGACAGTGTGTGTTCAGTAATAGGCTCGAGCGTATAACTTTCCAACAGTTTTCTGACTTTGTCTTCTGGCAAGGGTGCTAGCATGGCTTTACCCAAGGCTGCACTGTGAACCCAGCCGCGTTTACCCACAAAGTTCTGAAACGTGATGCC
>JBCCOX010000211.1:0-7695 GCA_039025155.1 Deinococcota bacterium
ATTACAGCCTCAGCAACCAATTCGGACGTACCCGGGTGAGCCGGGTGAGCTTTGACCACCACCGGACAGCCTGCTGCCAACGCTGAAGCGGTATCTCCACCAGCCACCGAAAACGCCAGCGGAAAATTACTAGCCGCAAACACCACAACGGGGCCAATGGGAATCAGCATGCGCCGCAGGTCAGGGCGGGGCTGTGGCTCGCGCTCAGGCAAGGCTTGGTCAATGTGAAGACCCTGCCAGCTATGACTGTGCAAAAGCTGGGCAAACATGCGTAGTTGGCTGGTAGTGCGGCCCATTTCACCCCGTAAACGCCCTTCAGGAAGGCCTGTCTCGAGCATGGCTCTTGCCACAATGGCATCTGTTCGGTCAGTCAGCGTGTCAGCAATGACCTCCAAAAAATCTGCGCGCACGTCATTAGGGACTTTGCGGTAGTTCCAAAACGCCGCTTCTGCGTGCGTCATGGCGCTGTCTATCTCGCTCAAGGTCGCATCTACAAAAGCTGGCTCGAGCTGCTCACCTGTCGCTGGATTGACCCCAAAAAATGTTTCTTCACCTTCATGGCTGGTGGTATTTGCAATCATGTTGTATCCGTGCATGATGACCTCATTTCATATATGTATAGATTGACCTATATTGTGTACTTACCTATGCTGATCGTGCAGCATCACCTAGAGTTAGCACTACCTAGAGCTAGCATCCGCCTGATGTTAATATTTAAACCCCTAGGGTGTTGAACAATAAAAGAGTATTTTTCAACACACCTAGAACCCTGTGTGAGACACCGTTTCAAGCTGTGTGAAGTTGGCTCGGCACAATGCCGACATGTTCTTAAACTAGCGCTAGTATCTTGTAGCTCGAGCTTACACGCTTGACACTGATCTGAACATGTCTTCATGAACAGGCTCGCTTAAAGGATTAATGAAGCTCATGTTACAGTTTGCTTGCGATTTTCAGAATTTATCGTCTACATTAAAGGTCAGTGGACGTAAGTCCGTCGGAAATGCTTCAAGGGTCTAGGCATATTGCGTGTTTTGCAAGCTAGTGTTGAGACCTAGCTTACAAGCTCTTATCCCGAAAGCTACCGACTCTACACCCACAGGAGGTTACACATGAACACAACGCTTAAACGAGGCTTAGTGTTAGCTGCTTTGTTGCTTGCTAGCGCGGTAAGTGCCCAAACCGTCACCATTGGTGGCAGTGTCACGTTTGGCGACCGCCCAAGTCGTCAGTATTATTATGATGGCAGTAGCTATGTCACAAGCTACCGTGATAGCAACTACCGTAATAGCAACTACCGGGTGATCCATCACGACAACTACTACCCTCGTCGTAACGTTGTTATTACCCATCAACCGGTACGCCGCTACGAAACCCATCACTACGATCCCTACCGCTACACCTACAACTATCGTCAGGTAGATGGCGTCATTCGTGATAGCAACGACTACGCTTATGACCGGGTGCGCAACGTCTACCATTACGAGTATCAGCCTGATTATTATCGGGGCTACCGCTACGATGGCGGTGTGATTCGCGTTCGCATTCGTTAAGGTTTCATCAACACGCTCAGTTAGGTCTCGAGGCTGGCATCGTGCTAGCCTCGTTGTTTTTGGCCCTTAAGAGTTACCCTCTCGAGGTCAAACGCATCTTGCTGATGTAAATGTCAACGTCTTCAGTACGCTATATCTGTCAATAAAACCACTGTCTCACGTAAATTTAGATGCTGACCGCAAAGCCTTAGCTGTATTGTTGTTGGTAGCAGTTCCAGGATCAGTTTCCCCACACTGAGTGGGTCTATTTCTACTCCCCTAGGTCTCACGCGCAACTGCCTAGGGCAGTTACTCGTGGAAACGCTTTGGCTATCAGTTGCACAAACTAACTCAGTTTATGGCTCAATGTTGACAGATGTCGCTTTAATATGGGTAACTTCTCGGCGCATTGTACGGATTTAGTATAAGCTACTAACTATGCTCCGCAAATTGCGCACCAGCCTTGGCCACGCGCTGATTGTCCTTGGGACGATTCTGGGCTTACTAGCCATTTTGGGGTACGGTATTTTGCGCAACGAAGGCTATGTCGCTTTGGGGATTTTGCTTTTTGGCACCTTACACCTGCTCTGTGGCACGCTTTTACTTGCACGTTCACAAAACGACCAAAGGCTCAAGTGGGCTGCGCTGGCAGTTGCCTGCCTAAGTTTTTTGGTGTTACTGGCCCAAAGCATTTGGTACCTTGCTGGTGCCAGTATTGAGTCTACGGCCCTGCAGCTTATCGCTTGTTTTATTGCTGGTTTAAGTGTCTATGCAGTTCTCAATACCATCATGCACGAAACAAGCGCTATGTATGAAAGTAGCGAGTAGCTACTTAGCTTGGACAGTCTTAGGACTGTGCTCGAGGTATATCTTTTAGGGTGGAAGAAAAGCACATACACCTCACCATCATTCGTAATGAGCAGCAAGAAATTGAACGCATCACATGGCAAGCTAGCGACGCTGAGCAAGCTAGCCCGCAAGATGTCAACGCATTTATGCTGTCGCTTTTTGACGCTAAAGCCCAACAAACACTACGGCTTGACTTATGGTCGCAAATGACTATTGACGACATGAACCAACTTTTTTACCAAACGTTTTTGTATATGGGTGAAACGTACAAAAATGCCACTGGCAACAGCGAGATCATGGCAGATATTAGCAATTTTGCCCAAGAGTTTGGCGAAAAAGCACGTGCGTTTGCCGAAACCATGATGCGCGGCAGTGACTGAGTAGTAATTATAGTGACATCCATAAAATTAAATATTCTGCTTCATAAGGTCAAAAAATCATCGAATATTGTGTCTCGGACGAGGAAAATCTCGATCAGCTTGATGAAATTTGGAATTTACTGTCTCGGACGAGGAAAATGAGATTTCTCGAGCTATTTCGCAGGTGATTTATTAAGCTATAACCTGAGTTGCTTGATTGCCACTCGTTACGGCTAACGTTATAGCAAACATCCATGTTGTAGACATCATATTGGTGCAGCAAACCTACCTAGGCATATCTAGTGTTCTCGGTCTCATGGTACGGACCGGCGCGCGGCGCTACTATGACCTATGAATCATCTTTCACAGGCTTTGTTGAGATGTTTATCCGACTATGCAAGGCTATTATCTGGCCGTATAAGGCTATATGTATGGCAACATGTAGGCGGGCAACCCCAACGCGGGCAACCCCGACGCGGGCAACCCCGACCACAAGACCCTGTACAAACTGACATGTCACATCAGGCTGTAGCTAACCCCGTAGGCCTTGTCATCGCTCTGTTGATAGGGCTGTTTGCTAGCCATGCCAGCGCCCAAGGGCGTTTAGCATTTGTGACAAATAGTGGTCAAGTTGCGACAATCGCGGCAGATGGCAGCGCCTTGCGTGTGCTCACCGAAGATGGTGATACCCTATTTCAGTTTCCAGCTTGGGCACCCCAAGGTAATAGCCTAGCAACAATTGCCGCAAGCCGCGATGGTGGGCAGATCATCGTCCTAGAAGACGTTCCCAACGCAGACCCTACACGCCTCTACAGCAGCACCCAAGAAGCGCCGTTTTATCTGTACTGGTCACCCAACGGGGATGTAATCAGCTTTTTAGCCAACCACCCTAGTGGCATCGCCTTACACTTGGCAGACGTAAATGCGGCAGCTAGCACCCTTTACGCGCTTGGGAGTCCTTTTTATTGGCAGTGGTCAGCGGATGGTACTGAGCTTTTTGTGCATATTGGTTTAGTAGGCGATAACACCCGCCTAGCATTTATGCCTGCAACACGTCTTCTTGAGGATGTAAGTGAGCGCTTTGCAAACGTAGACAACCTCGAGCCACCGGGTTTATTCAGAGCACCAGGTATTGCGACTAGCGGGCGCTATTTGGCGTATGCCGCCCAAGATGCCAGTGGCGCCAGCCGCGTTATTGTGCAGAGCTTTCCCGCTACAGACGCTGACACAGATCAAGTGACGTCCACGCGCCGCGAGTTTCCCCATTTGGGCTTAACTGCGCTTGCTTGGAACCCAGTACGTGACGTACTAGCCTTTACAAGTCCTGACGTGCAGTCCCCTCACTCGTTTGGCCCGTTAAGGTTGCTAGATGCTGACACAGGTGACCTCGAGGTTGTTACAGATGACCTCGTTATTGCCTTTTTTTGGTCACCAGACGGGCGTTATTTGGCGTATCTCACACCTGTACAAGTACAAGGCGAAGGCGTTGCTCAAGTAGCTGATGACCTGTTGTCTCAAGAACTTAGCGCCCAAACTCAGGGCTTTGTACTCGACCTTATTGTGGTAGATGTTATGAGCGAGGCGCTCGAGCAACAATTTTTGTACAGTTTTACACCCACCCGAGTTTTTATGAGCCAATTCGTACCCTTTTTTGACCAGTATGCCCTCAGCCACCGTGTTTGGTCGCCTAGCAGTGATGCCCTCACGTTTGCTGTTGCAGCAGATGGTCAAGCCCAGATTGCCGTGCTACCCCTAGCAGGTGAGCCGCGCCTCATCGCTGGTGGCACTATGCCCTTTTGGCAACACGAATAGCCAATCTACAGCCCTGACATGACAAAGGTGCTAGGACAAAGGTGCTAGCCAAGCCTGTTTCAGCTCAGCAAAGCTATCTTCTTCAAGGGCCGCACGAATATCTGCACAAAGCTGTTCCATAAAGTACAAGTTGTGAATGCTAGCAAGCCGTTGCGCTAAAATTTCGTGGGCTTTAAACAGATGCCGCAGGTAGGCCCGTGAGTAATGCTGGCAGGTGTAACACCCGCAGCCAGCTACCAGCGGGCGTTCATCACGGGCAAAGCGCGCGTTGCGCATATTGATGCGAAATTTGGCAAGGGGCCTACCGTCATCGTCAAACCGCGCCAAAATACCCGCGTTGCGGGCGTTGCGAGTTGGGCTCACACAATCAAAGGTATCACAGCCGCGTTCAACGGCTTCAAACACATCAACCACGTCGCCAATACCGAGCAGGTGGCGCGGCGGACCGTCTGGAATTTCGTCCACACTCCAGTTAATAACATCGTGCATGTCTGCTTTGGTTTGCCCTAAGTTACCACCAATGGCGAGCGCGTTAAAGCCCATCTCAGCAATGGTCTTCGCGCTGTGACGGCGCACCTGTTCAAACGCACCGCCTTGAATGATGCCGTAAAGAAGCTGGGGCTGCTTGTGGGGCGGCGTGCTGTTGTGAAAAGCTGTAAGACAGCGCCGCGCCCAACGGTGGGTGCGCTCAGCACTGCGGGCGGTGTAGGCTTCATCGTGCAAAGGCGAGGTACATTCGTCAAAGGCTAAAATCATGTCGGCGCCAAGGTTGCGCTGCACGTCAATGGATACCTCAGGCGTAAAAATGTGTTCTGAGCCGTCAATGTGGGACTTAAAGCGAACCTCAGTTTCGCTCACTTGAACCAGTGATTTACCGCCACCACGTTGCTCGCTGATCTGCTTGCGACTACTGCTAGCTCGAGCATCTTTACCCAGTTCACCCTGTGAACCTTCTCCGGGGAAGATATTGGCAATTTTGCCCACGCCATGCTCAATACTTGCGCCTAGTGAAAACACTTGAAAGCCCCCCGAGTCCGTCATGATGGGCTTATCAAAATGCATAAAGCTGTGCAGGCCGCCCAGTGCAGCCACGGTATCTGCCCCGGGACGCAAATACAGGTGATAGGTGTTAGCAAAAATAACCTGTGTACCCACCTCAGCTAAGTCTTCTGGCGTGAGACTTTTGACCGTTGCTTGCGTACCTACGGCCACAAAACTTGGGGTTTCAATGACCCCATGCGGGGTGTGCAAGCGCCCCCGCCTAGCACGCCCGCGGCGCGCTAAAATATCAAACTGAAAGCCGTCTTGCGTCATTCAAGCGTCCAGATGCCTGTGGTAGCGTTCAGAACGCCCCCATACTGGCACATGCGTCAACATTTACTCAACATAACTAGCGTAACGACCAATGATTTCTTGTTCTTCGCTGCTTAGATGCTGCTCGCGGAAGTCGCGCTCGCGTAAAGCTAAGCTTTGGGCAATGACATCAATCGGGTCCGCAGCAAGGTGCTCACTCATAGCTTGGCGGGCCCGGTCAGTGTGCTCGAGCAAGCCGTTAACATCCTGCAAGGTGCTATACCCAGCAGCCTTAAGGGATGATAACAAGGTGCGCATGTGCTCAGCGTAGAACACAGAGTTATCAATATCGCTAATGGTTTGCTCTCGAAAGCGCCAACCCAAAAATGCAACAAGTGTATCCAGATTGAGTTCATGGCTCAAAAAGTCAGCATCCTGTGGTTGATCTTCGGTAACTTCTTGTTTGTACTGAGCGCGCTCGCGGCGAATTTGGTCAAGTTGGTCGTCGGCGTTTTCAAACAGGGCTGCAAAGGTGTTGAGTTTGCGGCGTAGGGGCTTGGGAATAGCGGCATCGTGCTTATAAACTAAATGCTCGTCTACAGTTGACCAAGCGTTTTGCAAAACAGTTTGCACACAGATTTCGCACACCAGACCCCTGGTATCCAAATAATGCGCGCCAGCCGCTGTTTCAGTAAGTTGCACATGATAGTGAAGCGCGTTATAACCAAAGGCATCTTCGTCTTGTTGGTCAAGTTTATCCAGCTTAGTGATGACCTCAAAATTGTCTTCAATCACGTCCATAATGGCGTCTTTATCGCTGCGATATAAGTAGACAAGATTGACCTGTACACGGCTGGTTTCTGGGCTAGCATCAGCCTTGTAGCGGTCTTTGGCGAGGTTGTCAACAAAGCGCTCGAGCGGCTGCACGGTACTACTTACTTGAGCTGTTTCAATACCCGCGTCTGTTAAGCGTGTGTGCAAAATGTAGGCAACATCATCACCGAGTTGCTCGTAGGCTTTCAGATGAGCCAAAAATTGCCGGATGCTGTCAAGATGTTCGTTCCAAACGCGGTCAATATGATCTGCCTTGGAAAATTCTTGGGGCATGGTGTCTCCTTCTAAACTAGGGTCTAATTAAACTAGGGTCTAACAGCGCAGCGTCTCAGGCTAGCTTGTTGTTTTGCAGTGACTGCACAACGATCACACAATGAACGATTACACAATGAATGCGATTGTGTAAACTGGCGCTTTGAGCTGTATAACACAAGCAATACCCTCTTACACAAGCAAGCAATACCTTGAGGTTATCTCCTCGTAGCTTGCTTTGATTGTTGGTCAACGTTATCTAACTAAAATGCTTTAATAATATGCTTTAATGTGATGCCTAACTATTAATGTGATGCCTAACTAGACGTTACAGCTTGTGCATTGTAACAAGCTGGCTTTTGAGAAGACAGCTTAACCAGCACGAACGCCTTTGTGTGCTGGTTGGCAACATCTGCACAAAGTATGACTAGCTAGCGGGCGGCACTTAGGGATTTAATTATCACCCTAGGACTATCTCACAGCAGCATCACGTGACGTTATCCTCAGCAGCTAGCTGTTTCAACACCGACTAAAGCTCATTTACAATTTATGCCTTGGTTCAGGTAGAAGCTTGTATATCAAGTTTGGTTCACCAAAAGCTTGACAGTTAGGATTTTTTTTGGCACAATCAAGCGTTAGCTTGTTGTGACGCTTAGTTGATTTAACCTATAATTGATGTAATCTAAGCCATGACAGCAGGTATCGGGGCATAGCGCAGTCTGGTAGCGCATCTGCTTTGGGAGCAGAGGGTCGTTGGTTCGAATCCA
>JBCCOX010000212.1:0-7687 GCA_039025155.1 Deinococcota bacterium
CTGCGCTGCTATCTTAGGATCGGTACAACGTGTTGTTGCATAGCTTGTGCCGATGTTGTCATAGATTGCTTTCATAAGTCACCTCCAGCGATTGAATATACTACGACTGCACTACGCAGATAGATACTCACTTTCGTCAGTGCCACCTCGATAAATTTTTGATTTTTAGTAATTGCCAAGATAGGAACTCACATGACCTCATTACAAGGACAAGTTGCCGTTGTTACTGGTGCCAGTAGCGGCATCGGTGAAGCTACCGCCAAAGCCCTCGCGCAAGCAGGTGCGTCTGTTACCTTAGCAGCCCGGCGGGTGGATAAGCTCGAGGCGCTCGAGCAAACCATCACCCAAGCCGGCGGCAAGGCCCTCAGTATTGAAACCGATGTCACCAGCCGCAAGTCCGTCACCGCCATGATTACTGCTACAGAAGATGCCTTTGGTCCAGTTGATATTTTGGTTAACAACGCAGGCATCATGCTGCTCTCGTTTTTGGAAGCTTGCAAAGTTGACGAGTGGGACAGCATGGTGGACGTGAACATTAAAGGCGTCTTGTACGGCACAGGGGCGGTGCTGCCCAGCATGATTGAGCGAGGGCGCGGGCACATCATTAACGTGTCGTCCATTGCCGGGCGCAAAGTAATGCCCAGTGCAGCGGTGTATGCAGCCACCAAGTACGCCGTGCGCGCGTTTTCAGATGGGCTCCGGCAGGAGTTATCTGGCAAGTATGGGATTCGGGTGACCTGTATTGAGCCGGGTCTGGTAGGTACGGAGTTGCTCGAGCACATTAGCGACCCAAACATCACAGACCGTATGCAGCAAGTTGTGGGCAATATGACCGTGCTAAGTTCAGAAGACATCGCCGACACCATCATGTACGCCGTCAGCGCGCCGCCTCACGTGAACGTCCACGAGCTTTTGATTTTGCCAACCGATCAATAATTGCACCTACGTCCATACACAGCTACGAGGCTTGACTGAGTATCATCACCAAGTTCACATCTGAAACGTCATTTTGTTTGCCGATGTTAGTACGCAGTCAGGTAATACCTGCTTTATCAAGTAGCCTTAGTAGGTGACGTCTCTCATTGACCAACACGGCCGCGTCGTGCGCGACCTGCGCATTAGCATTACGCCGCGCTGCAATTTTCAGTGCGTGTACTGCCATCCCCTAGCTGCTCACCACGCGGAGCCTGCTGGTACGCTTAGTTTGGAAGATGTCACCCACGTGCTGCGTGCCGCCACCAGTTTAGGGATGACCTCGGTACGGTTTACGGGTGGTGAGCCGCTCTTGCGCCGCGATTTACCGCAGATGATTGCAACTGCCAAAGAACTTGGCGTGCCAGATGTCGCCATTACCACCAATGCCACACTGTTAGCACGCCAACTACCAGATTTGCTAGCAGCCGGTCTTGACCGCGTTAACATCTCGCTGGATGCTGTCAGTGAAGCAGCGTTTCAGGCGCTTACCAAAACCAACAAAATTAGCCAAGTTTGGCGTGGCATTGACGCTCTTTTTGAAGCAGATTTACAACCTGTCAAACTCAACGCTGTGGTGATTCGTGGGGTGAACGATAGTGAGATTATCCAACTGGCTGAACTTACGAGGGAATTGCCTTTGCACATGCGCTTTATTGAGTACATGCACTTGAATAATTCCCAGGTTGATGAGTATCAGCAAGACTTTTTTTCGGGGCAGGAAACCAAAGCGCGTATTGAGGAAATATTTGGGGAGCTCGAGCCCGTTCCCACCGACCCCAGCGCGCCCGCTAGACTTTTCACCGTGCCCGGCTGGCTAGGCAAACTCGGTTTCATCAACCCTATCTCTGAGCCGTTTTGTGGTGCCTGCAGCCGTATGCGGGTCACTAGCGACGCCAAAGTGCGCCCTTGCTTGCTGACTGACCGCGAGTTAGACGCCCGCGCAGCACTTTCTGCAAATGACCCGGTGAAAGCATTACAAGATGTTTTTTTAGTTGCCGCTCACCGCAAAGTTGCCAGTGGCATCACCGCCCCAGTGGCACGCCCGCGGACGATGTTGTCGATAGGTGGTTGAAGGTCTCACCTGCAATACCTACCTATAAAAAGCAAGATAGGGTGCGCTTTTTAAGGCAACTAACACGTACAATCTAAAGATATTTTTGGTGTGTTGCCTCTGTTTATTGTGTTGTCAGCAACGTCAATTGTCAGTGATGCTTGCACCGTCTTAAATTATCTTAGGTTCTTCATGTTGTTTTAGGTTCATCGTAAGTCTTAGGTTCATCGTGATTACATCACGCCACAAGTCAACGTACTGAGGCTTTGTTCCCCTTTTTAACGTGATGATGCAGTTGCTCGAGCATCATATCAGCTTGTATCCATCATTAAACGACAACACAGCCTCAACTAAGTTAGAAAATCATCTCATCGAAGGAGATAAACATGCGTGTAATGGCCGTTGTAGCCCACCCAGACGACGAAATTGGTTGTGCAGGTACGCTTGCGCGGCACACTAGCAGGAACGATGCCGCCATGATTGTCTGGACCACCTACGGCGAAAACGCCAGTCAATTTGGCGATACTCCCCGCCCAGAAGTGGCTAAAGTGCGCACTGAACACGGCGAAAAGGTCGCTGAGATTTTAGGCACTGAGCACCGTTTTTTAGGCTTTGAAGATGCTGGCATGACTGGTGGGCGCGAAGAAGCCCTAGCCATTGCCAAAGTAATTGCCGAATTTAAACCAGACGCGGTGATTACTTGGAACCCAGAAGACGTTCACCCCGACCACCGCGCAACCTACTGGGCCACGCTGTCCGCACTGAAACTGTGCCGCATTCCTAAACTGGTTGGCGATGCCCACCGTAAACCTGTTAAGTTTTACCACTACTACCGAGCAGATATGCAGCGCCCGTTGGTGAGTATTGACATCTCCCCTGTCATTGACAAAAAGCTCGAGGTCTTTCAGCTTTACCGTGACTTTTACAAGTGGGAGTTTAGTGATGAACAATTTTTTGCTAGGGCCAAACTCTATGGGCAACAAGCCGGCGTTGACTATGCAGAGCGCTTTTTGATGGACGCCTCAGTTGCGCCAGCTTATCCCTACTTGCCACAACCGGGCATGCCTGATTAAACGCTTCTTGATGATGCGTTAGTGCTTTATCGTCATCGCACTAATGCTTTATGGTTTGAGTTTACTGCCCACGCCCACGTGCGTCATAACCGCGCTCAGTAAGGACGTGCTTGGCTGTTTCTAGTGCCTGTTCACTTTCAAAGGCAAGCCGAATGGACGCGCCAGCTTCGCGGATGCCCACAACTTCAATGTCTTTGATGCTAACCTCGGCGTCACTTAAACTGCTGGTGATGACGGCGAGTTCACCTGTTTTGTCGGGTACGGCGATGAACAGCTCATAGCGGGCGGGTAACAAACTGCGTTTGACAATTGGGAAGCTGTCGCGGCTGCGTTTGGCGCGCTCTGCGTGCTCGAGCATGTCCTCAGGTTCATCTAAAAGAGACTCCAAGGTGTCAAGCTGCTCCCTAAAACTTGCCAAAGCCTCTCGCAAAGCATCTTTATTACTTACGACCATGTCGCGGCTCATTCTGGGACTACCCGACGCCACCCGAGTAAGGTCGCGGAAACCACCCGCTGCCAGCAGCATCATCAAATTTCGGTTACGGTCGTGGGCAACTGCATTGGTAAGGGCAACTGCCGCCAAATACGGCACGTGACTGACGACCGCCACCAGATAATCGTGCTGAATGGGATCAACTTCAATGGTGCGCGCGCCCAGTTCTTCCACAAAATTGCGCACCCGTTTGAGCGCACCAAAATTGGTGTCTATATCTGGCGTGAGTATCCACACAGCGTTTTCTAAAAGGCCTGCATCTGCATTCACCACACCACCGCGTTCACTACCGGCCATCGGGTGAGTACCTACAAAATTAAGATGTCCCAACGCCTTGACGATATCCCCTTTAACGCTGCCAACGTCTGTCACAATGGTATCGGGGCGTAAAAAGGGTTCTATTTCTTTGGCAGAATCAATAATAGTACGCGCAGGTGAGGCTAGGATGACTAAATCTGCACGCCCCAGCCAGTCACCTGCTTGTAGGTATTCTTCATCAAGGATGCCTAGACCGGTAGCAGCCTCGAGCACCGTAGGGTCATTATCTAAACCAATAATTGTCTTCGCTAAAAAACGCTGACGAATCCCCAAACCAATTGAGCCGCCAATAAGCCCCACGCCAGCGATGACGACGGTATCAAACAGTACTTCTGATGATAATTCTGAGCGCGTTTTACCAACCTCAACCATAACCTTTGAAATTGTGTCAGTTATTTAAGCGGGCGCTAGTTGTCTGCGTTCAACAGCATCCATTAAAAGCTGGAAAATCACGTGTTGCTTGGCATCTCTGCGGAAGTTCATTTCTGGATGCCACTGCACACCCAAAATAAACTGCTCGCCAGTTCCTTCGATGGCCTCAATCACACCGTCTGCGGTCGTGCCAGTTACGCGCAAGCCATCACCAAGGTCAGACACTGCTTGGTGATGGAACGAGTTAGTTCGCATCGTCGTTGTACCAAGCGCCTCAGCTAACATAGACCCTTCAGCGAGACTCACGGTGTGAAAGTTATCGCCAGCAATGTTGCGTTGCCCGTGGGCAATAGCGCCGTCTAGCACGGGTACGTGCTGATGTAAGCCGCCGCCTTCTGCTACGTTAATAAGTTGAATACCCCGGCAGACACCTAAAATAGGGATGCCCTTGGCTTTGGCGTGGCGGTAAAGTTCCAGTTCAAACTCGTCACGAATGCGGCTAATGAGTCCTAAGTTGGGGTGTGGGTCAGCGTTAAAAAACTCTGGGTCAATGTCTTCACCACCCGAAAAAATCACAGCGTCTGCGCGGTCAATGTAGGCCTCAGCGTAGTGTGGAGGCACGTTGCTGACAACGAGTGGCAGGCCGCCAGCCTCCAAAACAGCATCCGAATAGTTGTGACCAGCCACGTCATCTAGCCGTAACAGCCCTTGGGTACGTTGTTTGGAAGCACAGGTTAAGAGTACAAGCGGTTTTGACATGGCTAGCAGCATATCAGGTGCTAGCCAACGTAACCGTGTGATACACGGAGTATTACCTCAATTTGCGGGGTATCACTTCAATGTAAGGGCAGCTCACTCGAGTGATGTCAAAAAGCTGTGAATTGCCGACGTTGCTTCTGCAGGCGCATCTTCTTGGAGGAAGTGGCCGGCCTCGAGCCCACACACCTGCGCTTCTGGAAACGCTTCTCGCCAGCGCGTTAAATGGCTACTTGGTAAAACTTTGTCTTGCATCCCCCAAAGTAACAACATAGGCAAGTCTGCTAACACCTCACGTTTATCCCAAAGTGAGTCATACCAATCATTTGCACCTGTAAGTGCCTGCACTAGTGCCCACGTTGAATATCGGTCTTGTGGGCGCGCCAATGGTCCCTGATAATGCGCATAAACTTCGGGTGAGATGGGCCTAGCAAAGCCCGCATACTTGAGCAGTAAGCCCACGGATACATTACCCTGCACGTACCAATAGCGCCCCAGCGGATGCCGTGTCAGCCTGCTGATAAACTTCATCGAGGCTTGTTCGTTGGCCCATAACCAGGTATTGCTGATGACCAACGCGCGCACATTGTCGGAGTGTGCTAAAGCATAATTAAGGCCGATGGGGCCGCCGAAGTCGTGAACGAGCAAGGTGATGCCTTCTAGCCCCAAGGTGTTAACAAATGCCTCAAAGACTTCAGCGTGCGCTTGGGGGGTGTAGGCAAAGTCCGCAGGTTTATCAGACAGCCCAAAGCCCAAGTTATCCAGCGCAATACAGCGGTAATGCTGCGAAAGTTCCTGAATGTAGTGACGGTACAAAAACGACCAGCTTGGCGTGCCGTGAACCATCACCAAAGTGGGTTTATTTTCTGTGCTTGTACCTGTGTCTATGTAGTGAACCGTGCCTTGAGGCAAGTTAACTGTACGAGATTCAAACGGGTAGAGGCCACGGTTAAGCCAAGTGGGTAAGTTTACAGCGTGTGTTTGTGGCATTGCAGAACGGCTAGCAATCATTGTTTGTTCCTTTCGAGTGCGTCTTCTAGTTGAGGTTGACTTTGTTGAGGTTGACTTTGTTGAGGTTGACGTTGCTGAGGCTTATAGCGCGTCATCAGGGCGTCTACAACATCACTAATGGGGTAATCAGAAATGCTTACAAGGTGCTGTGCAACGCCGTCAATGCTAGCAAACAGCAACCGCGCTTCTGTGTCGGCATGAGGAATATCGAGCTTGACTAACATCTGAGTGATGGTGGCTAAAATGCGGGTATTCATCTGCTGAATGTCGTCTGCGACAAGCTGAATCACATCTGGCTGATTGCGCAAACTGTAAAACTTGGGCCAAAAGTCATCATCTCGTACGGTGTCAAAGCTGGCACGCACAATTGCCTCGAGATCATCTTGCTGCCATAAGGCTTCAACGGTGCGCAGCGCCTCCCAAATAATCTCTTGAAGTAAAGCTTCTTTGCTATCAAAGTAACGGTACATAAGCCCTTGTGACACACCTGCTTGCTTGGCGATGAGACTCACGGGCGTGTTACTAAAGCCGCGTGTGGCAAACAAATTTAGGGCTGCTGTGTAAATAGCTGTGCGTTTGTCTGAGTACTTAGCGTTGGGCTTGTCTTGATGTTTGTTTGGATAGTCCTCTGCCTCTACTGATTGCGGAGGAGTCGCTCGAGAACGCGCAACATCTGCAGCATCCGAAGCAGCATCTGTAGTGCTATCTAATCCGGGTGATGATCTAATCTCAGTCATACCCCTATTTTGAATGAACGTTCATTTACTTATGTCGTTGGGCTGACATCCACATGTAAAGTACCTACCTGATGTTAGGTCTGGTAGTGGTAGGTACTGGGATCACAGCAGCTCGAGCACACCTCATACACTCAGTGAACTCTATCGTCACATTTCTCTGCTACTATTCAGGTCATATTCAGTTTCGTTATTTAGCGTCGGATGGTTTGTAAACGTCACCCGAAGGAGCGTTGATGATGCCCTATGCTAGAAGATGTATGCTCTGCGTGCTCGTTGTCTTGTCCAGCGGTTTTGCCCAGATGATAGGCCCACAAGACGTGCTGACACAGCTTTTTGTAGAACCCCTACGTGAAGCACAATTTAGCAGTGCGTTTTTAGATGCTGTGCCCGTGAGTCAGCTCGAGACCATCCTCAGCCAAATTGAGGACGAACTTGGTGCGTTTGAGCAAGTTGAGGGTGAGGCTAACCCTTACACACTTGTGTTTACAGATGGCACTGCTAGGGCACAAATTAGCTTGAGTGATGGCATCATCACAGGTTTATTTTTTGACCAGCTCGAGCCGCTCAACGTTGACCTTGCCGGAACGCTTAAAAACCTCAGCGACCTACCCGGCGAGGTTGCCGTCATCATCAATAAATATCAAGATGATGAAGTTGACGTTCTTGCCCAAGTCAACGCAGATACACCGTTAGCTGTAGGTTCAGCGTTTAAGTTGCTCATTCTTGATGTCTTACAAGAGCAGATTCTTAGGGGTGAACACACTTGGGATGAGGTTGTCAGCTTACAAGATAACTGGCGCAGTTTACCAAGTGGCATGTTGCAAGATTGGCCCGTTGGAACAGCAGTGACGCTCGAGACCCTCGCCACGCTCATGATCTCTATAAGTGATAACACCGCGAC
>JBCCOX010000213.1:0-7678 GCA_039025155.1 Deinococcota bacterium
GGCTTTAATGGCGTAAGCATTTCGGACGCGCTCGAGATGGCCGCCATTCAGCGCCGCTACCCTGCTGCGGAAGCTGCCAGCCTCGCCCTGCAAGCGGGCATCGACATGCCTGAAAGTAACGCCCACGCCACGTCCGGGGCAGATAGTGTAGAGCAGCACTTAGCAACCCTTACAGGCGTCCAGCAAGCTGAGCGCGAGGGGCGCTTTGACCCAGACATGTTGGCTGCTTCTGAAGCACGCCTAGCCCACCTAGCAGCAACGTATCCTGCTAATCCTGAACCTGTTACCCGCCCCGTTGAGGATGTAATTTTGATTGCCAGGGCCGCTCATGACGCTGTGACCACCGTCGGCAACCTCCCTTGGCTCGACGTAAAACAACCTCTCATCCTCATAGCAGCCGACCATCAAGTTGGCGGCAGCGCCAGTGATGTGATTGAGACGCCTGCGCGGGCACTCCTGCGCGACCTGACAGCGCGCGGGTTTAACGTGCAACCACTCTGGTATCAACCAGATGAGGCAGCGAGTCAAGCATCCGTTTTAACGTCTTTAGCAGCACAGACGGCGGCAAGTATCCTCTTTGTCTCCGCATCGCGGGTGCGCCTCAATGAATCCGAGGTACACCTAGCCCAACAGATTGCAGAACACGTTGGAAAGTCTGAGCAGGCGGCGCTCCACGTGGCACTTTGGAACCCGTATAGCACCATAGACATCGCCTTACCTTCTATCATCAGCTTTGGCTTTAGTGAAGCTGCGCTCGAGCACGTCGTTGACATTCTCCAAGGTGCGCCAGCACGGGGTAAATTGCCAATTGTGCTGTAAATGTAAGCTCAAAGGCAACCAACCCCACTGAGTCAGACTGTGCCAAGCTTGCATAATAAACCATGACACGCATAAAAACTCACTGGTTTATTTTGGTTGTAGGATTGTTAGTAAGTCTTTTGGGCAGTGCAAGCGCGCAAACGCAAGATATTGAAAGCTTGCAAGCTGAGTTCCCACAGCCATCGCTCGAGCACTCACCGGAAGACGTTGTGCGCATTCAAGTTGGTGCGCTGGGTAGTAACGACGACCCTTATCCGGATGCTGGCATCGCCATCACGTTTAACTTTGCTTCGCCGCAAAATAAGTTGATGACCGGGCCGCTCGAGCGCTTCGTACTTTTGGTCAAAAACCCGCTTTATATTGATATGCTCAACCATGTTGAGGCTGAATACGGTCCGGTTGAAATTAATGGCAACCAAGCCCGGCTAGACGTTGTCCTTACCACGCCTGACGGCCGCCGTACAGGTTATGGGTTTATACTTTCGAGACAACAATCTGGCGAGTTTGAAGGCATGTGGATGACCGACGGCGTAGGCCGCTTTGACGTTGATGGTGGTACAGATACCATCTAAGTTTGGGCTTTAGGTCCGTTAACATCAAACGAGTCAAAAACACCCTTAGGTATCAGGTTGACTATCCCCTAAATCGTAATAAAGCATACGCCCGCAGTTAGGGCACTTAAGAATCTTGTTACTCTGCCCTTTCATGGCTTTTTGGACAATGTGTGTCGGCAAACGGGCGCTACAACCACCACAGGTTTGCCCCAGCTTGATGGGCACAATGGCCACGCCGCGTTTTGCCCCACGAATCTGGTCGTATTGCCGCAACAGGGACGGCTTAACCTCGCTAGCTAGGCTGTTGCGCTCACCAGAGATACCCACTTGTTTGTCTGCTAGCGCTTGAATGCGGGTTTGCTCTTGCTGTTCAAGCTCAGCGAGTTCCGGCTCGAGCGCAGCCACTTCTTCTTGGAGTGATGCCACGTTTACCTCTAAGGCTTCTAGGCGCTCCATGAGTGGCAGTGTGTCTTCTTCTAGCTCTTGAAGGCGGGTCGTAAACTGCAGTTCTTGGTTTTGATACTGGCTGGCTTCTTTGCTACTACTGGCTTCAAAAGCCGCTTTTGAGGCAGCATCTTTTAGACTGCCTAGGTTGGCGAGTTCCAGTTCGTTTTCACGCACGCTAGCACGCACAACAGCGTGCTTTTCGTTGACGCTTTGCAGGTGTTGCTCGAGTTCGTGGTGTTTCTGGCGAGCTTGGGTGAGCGTCTCTGGAGTGTTGCCTTTTTCGTCTTCTAGCACATCAATATCAAGGTCAAAAGTTTGCAAGCGGCGTAGCAAGTCGAGCATGTGTCCTCCTACGAGCAGGCGCGTGTCATCCAGTTGCAAGGTGCGTTTTAGGTGTGTTGCAACACGTTTTCGGCAGGCGTACAGACCATAAAAAACCGCCCTTGGCGTCTGCCTTAAGCGGTAAAAAACTACGACGACAACGTTTTAAATGATGCACCTAAATTGCTGACAGGCGTCACGCATGACATAACTTGAGTCTAACATGAAGTGACCTGTAAATTTCTAGGGACACCGTCTCATAACATGCATCTTTTGGGAGAAATGTACGTTTAAGAGGGTCTAGCCAGCATGCCTTCAAGCTGAGGCTAGCTACTGCGTGCGAGGCTGCAATGCTCGAGCATCTCCTCGAGCTTGGCCACCTTTACCCGCGGGCGGCCAGCTTGCTGACCGCGTTCTTTTTCTAGTTTGTCGAGCGCTAACCAATCATCAAAGGTTACAACCCGCACCTGCCGGGCTGCCAGCAGGCTGTCAACTGCCTCGGGTTGGGCGGCAGCATCAGATACATAGGGCAAGCTGGTCAGATCTTCTAAAAGTTGTGCGATCGTTTCGGTAGAGTCTGCTTTGTTGGTACCAATCACCCCGGTGGGGCCACGTTTAATCCAACCGGACACGTACTCACCAGCTAGCGGCACGCCGCCAGCCTCAGCTAACACGCGCCCCTTATCGTTGGGAATCACCGCCCGCCGCGCGTCAAAGGGCACACCAGTGAGAGGCACACCTCGGTAGCCCACTGAACGCAGCACGACGCCTGCACCCAACACTTCAGTTTCACCTGTACCCACCGCAGCCATATAATCACCTTGTGGCTCGAGGCGGTTGCGTTCTAAGACGAGGCTGTCAACCCTAGCCTCCCCTTGTACTTCTTTTGGCGACACCAAAAACCGCAAGTGTACCCGGCGCGGTTTGCCTTCTTGGGGTTTGGCGGCAAACTCCCGCAAAATCTCCACGTTTTTCTTGAGCATGGGATCTTGCTCGAGGCTTTTTTCACTAGCTTCATCTAATTCCAAATCAGCCGGATTTACCACGATGTCGGCGTTAGCAAGTTCACCCAGTTCACGCAGTTCTTTAGTGGTGAACTTGGCTTGTGCCGGGCCGCGCCGCCCTAACATGACAATGTCAGTAACATTACTTTCAGCGAGTGCTGCAAGCGCGTGGTCAGCAATATCAGTTGTTTTAAGTTCATCAACTGACTTGGCTAAAATGCGGGTAACGTCTACCGCTACGTTGCCCATGCCAATAACGGCCACACAGGGTTGCGCCAAGTGCTCACGCATATCCAAATGGGCATAATCCGGGTGCGCGTTGTACCATGCCACAAAGGTCGTTGCCGACAAACTCCCGGTTAAATCTTCACCCGGAATGTTCAAGTTGCGGTCAGACGGCGCGCCCACTGTATAGATGATCGCGTCATAATGCGCTTTGAGGTCGTCACGGTGAATGTCCTTCCCAAAGCGCACATGACCCAAAAAGCGCACCTGATCGTTTTTACACACGCGCTCGTAAAGTTTGGTCACCGACTTGATTTTTTGATGGTCGGGAGCTACCCCATAACGCACCAAGCCGTAAGGCGTTGGCAAACGGTCAAAGATGTCAATACTTACGTTGTTCGGAAAACTATCTGCGTTTTTAACGAGTGCCTCAGCAGCGTAAAAGCCGGACGGACCAGCGCCAACCACCGCGACACGAAAAGGGCGTTGCAAGTTCATAAGCAGCGTTATACCACTTATCGGGCAAAGCAGAGTAGTGCGCTTGGGTATATTGTGAGGACGACTCGAGCTAATCCTCAGCAACAAATAGCACCCGAAACCGCTCACACGTTAGCAACATGCTCTCAGTAAACGTATAGCCTTCTTGCTCCGCTTCACGCAAGAAAAACCGCCGATGTCCGTCTTGCCAATATTGCAAACTGAGGTCGCCTTCACCTTCGGCTGCGGCCCACTCAGCATCAACCTTATTAAAATGCTTGATGGTGACCTCGTGTACGTCAATGACACAACGCGGTATACCTGCACCATCTAGCAAAATATTGGGGCCGCCATGGTCAAGCAGGTTGTCACCCTCGTAGCGGCCACAGGTTGCTGTTTTAGTTCCCGACAGCACCAGCGCTAACAGCTCATCTGCCATAGCTGGACTATCGCCGAAGGCCCACGCTTCCGGCAGGGGTATTAATCTATGTGGATGCACATCAGGTAGCGTGTCCAAGTAACGTTTCCAGAATGTTCTGACAACTTCTTGTGTCATCTTGATGATCCTTTGATGCTAAAGAGTTTGATCTTAGAGATATTGTTGATGCCATCTCTACACCAAACGTTGAGATTTACAAAAACTTAGCTGTTTCAGAAGCAATCATCGCTTCTTCGTCTGTGCGAATGACTAAGATACGCACTGGGCTAGCAGCTTGGCTGATATCGCTAACACCATTCTCGTCAAACGTTGGCGAGGTATTTTTGCTTGTGTCGAGGTGAATGCCAAGAAACTCGAGCCCCTTGACTACTCCCGCCCGCACATCCGCATCATGCTCACCAATACCGGCGGTAAAAATCACTGCATCCAGCCCCTGCATGGCAGCAGCATACGCACCGATGGTTTTAGTCACGCGGTAACAAAACACCTCAAATGCCTCACTTGCAGCGGTATTCCCCGTATCAGCAGCTTGTTTGACATCCCGCATATCATTGGACACACCCGACAACCCCAAAAGCCCAGACACTTTGTTGAGCAGTTTGTCAAGCTCATCTACCGTCAGGCCGTCCCGCATAAGCTGCAACAAAACACTTGGGTCAATGTCACCGACGCGCGTCCCCATCAATAACCCCGCCAGTGGTGTAAGGCCCATCGTCGTATCCACCGACTGACCACCTTTGACCGCAGCAGCACTAGCACCATTGCCTAGATGCAAAGACACAAGTTTGAGGTCGTCAGGTCTTTTGTCAAATGTTTTAGCAAGATAATCTGCTGCCCGGCGTGTTACATAGTCGTGGCTAGTGCCATGAAAGCCGTAACGGCGGATGCCCTGCTCCTCGTAAAAACGGCGTGGTAAACCGTAGAGGTAGCTTGCAGGCGGCAAGGTGGCGTGAAAAGCTGTATCAAACACAGCCACGTGAACAGCCTCGGGTAAGACGGTTTGGGCCGCACGAATGCCCTCGAGGTTAGCTGGGTTGTGTAACGGTGCAAGTGGCGAAAGCTCAGCAATGCCCGTTAATACAGCGTCATCAATGCGCGTCGAAGCCTTGTACTGCTCACCACCATGCACCACCCGATGCCCCACACCGCGAATGTCTGCTGTGCTGTTGGGCTGGTTGTGATTGAGTACAGCAAGGGCGTAGTGAAAAGCGTCGGTATGATTGTGAATGTCTGACATGGCGGGGCTAGGTGGCGCGTCCAGCGAGCTGCTTAAACTTGCTTCACCGCCGATGCGTTCAATCGTTAACGATAAATTTGCAGGTAAGAGTTTAACTTTGAGGCTCGAGCTACCTGCATTTACCACTAAAATATCAGGTAAAACATCAGACGTAACATCAGGCATGATGGTCACATCTCCTCACATCAAGACTTAAAGTTGTCAACATCATGCTATTAGCCTACCGTATGTGTACGGAGAGGCCATCGCCTAATCAGAGACCATCGCCTAATCTTTGCGTAACTTGGCAAATTCTTCGAGCCGCGCCTTCACCTTAACTTCCCAACCTTCACCGTTAGCATTGTAATACTGCGCACTCAACCCGTCAGGAAAGTAGGGCTGCTTAAAACTGCCTTCAGGGTCATCAAAGTAGTAGCTGTAACCTTTACCATAGTCGAGGTTTTTCATAAGCGCCGTGGGTGCATTACGAATGTTGAGGGGCACTTCAGCGTCTCGGTAGCGTTCAGCGTCCGCAAGGGCAGCGCTCCAAGCACGGTAAATGGCGTTCGACTTGGGTGCCACTGCCAAGTAAACGGTGAGCTGAGCTAGCGCAAGGTCGCCTTCCGGTTGTCCTAAAAAGGTGACAGATTCTTTAGCAGCAATAGCTAACCGCAAGGCATTGGGGTCAGCCAGTCCTACGTCTTCACTGGCAACCCGCACCAAGCGCCGTGCCACATACAAAGGGTCAGCACCTGCACCCAACATGCGTGCAAGCCAGTACAGAGCAGCATCCGGGTGGCAACCGCGAATGGATTTATGCAACGCACTAATGAGGTTGTAAAAGTGCTCGCCGCCTTTATCAAACGCAAGTGCGCCTTTGCCGAGGACGGTCTGGACGGTTTCAGCATCAATAAGTTGAGGCTCAGAAATTGGGTGTGGACTAGGTTGAGGTTGACTTTGTTGAGGTTGACTTCGCTGAGGTTGACTAGAATAGCCGCTCTGACTGCTTTGACTAATCGCCTCGAGCGCCCCCAACATACGCCGCCCGTCCCCACCTGCCCAAGCAATTAACATATCCCTTGCATCTGAGCTAAGCTCTAAACCATGAATACCGTCGGGATGCGTTAGCGCACGGGTTAGTAGACTATCTAACGCTATTTCATCTAGAGGTTGTAAGACAAAAAGTTGTAACCTCGAGCGCAGCGCACTATTCACCTCAAACGAGGGATTTTCCGTTGTTGCACCAACTAGCAAGAGCGTGCCGTCCTCAACAAACGGCAACAAAATGTCCTGTTGAGCTTTGTTAAAACGATGCACTTCATCCAAAAATAGAAGTGTGCCTACACTTTGCTGGATGTGCTGTTGCTGGCGTTTACTGGCTTCCTGCGCAACTTGGCGAATTTCTTTGACCCCTGCAGATACCGCTGAGAGCCCTACAAAATGCGCGTCCAAGTACTGCGCCATCAACCGGGCAAGGGTTGTCTTGCCTGTCCCCGGTGGCCCCCACAGCAAGCATGACGAAAGCTGACCACGAGTTAGGGCGCGCTCTAAAGGCTTACCTTCAGCAAGTAAGTGCCGCTGCCCCACAACGTCCTCGAGCCGTGTTGGACGCATGCGTTCAGCCAGTGGTTTCATAGTTGCATCCTAACAGCCAGTCGCTGTCGTTTGGGTTGGTTGTTGAACCCCGATGAGACATTATCAAAAAACTGGACAACCTCAATGGAGTACCCAGGTCATCCAGTTTTTAAACGCCCAGTGCTTAAACGTACTGACAACGTATCAGTTGATGAGTTCAGCTCATCAGCCCGCTTACTAGCCTGTTACCGGTGTAGCGGTTTTGCTTTATGACGTTTGTGACGTTTTGGCGTGTATTTAGGATGTTTTGGAAGATGCGTTAAGGTGTAAAGTCGGTACAAAACCATCACCAAGGCACTTCCAGCTAAGGCCATACCAAATACAGCCAGCGCACCTGTCAGGGAGGTCATTGCTTCAGGGTAGGCAAGCATGGCTATCGCCAGCGCCAACATGACCATGCCACCGATAAGCTTGAGCACGCGCCCTTGTGCATCTTGCAAACGGCTTGCCCGCAAGGTGATGACAACGCCGGAAAATACCAGCAACTCATCTAGCAAATACACCAGCAGATAAACGGCTAGCAAACTAGCAAATCCCAAAC
>JBCCOX010000214.1:0-7653 GCA_039025155.1 Deinococcota bacterium
AATGCCTCACCATGTTGCTCACGTGTCCAATCGTTATGCGCCTTGACTTGTTCACGCAGTAGCTCACACTGTTCAGCACTTAACCAAGGCTGTTGTCCAGGGTGTTTATCCTCTGCTAGCTTGCCTGCTGCAGCACGTTTAACGTAGCGGATCACGGTCAAACGGCTTACCTCAAACCGTCTTGCTACTGCGCTTTTACTCTCCCCAGCTTCACAGGCTGCTACGATTCGTTTGCGTAAATCCAGTGAGTAACCCATGCTGAAGTGTATCATGTTGTCGTGCAGTTGCTATATAAAGCGAGTCGTCAAAGCCTTCAACCGCGTTGTTGATTGGTTCATTGAAGCTCGTTGGCGCTGGCATCATCATCTCATCAGAGCTTCCTCTCCTTGGCAGCGCTTTACTGGGCAACCCAGCCCCAACTGGCTAGACCCACTTATCACTCCTCTCAAACACTCAACCAACTTTTAGGGCTGTCTCGCAGAGAAGATGAAGAAGCCAAGCAATGTATTTGTATTGTATGGTAGAGATTTGGTTTTGCGTCTGTAACGGGGGTGAACTTGATACCTGGTTTTACTCGTAAGTTATTTCGTCGATAGCTTGGGCTGCTCGAGCCGATTTGTCATCACATAAGCTAACAAGAGGTCAAAAGTAATCGGCTCGAGCCATAAACGATACCCCACCTGCCACGCCCGCTAAGGGAGCTAGTTGAGCAACGTCTCCCTCTGCAAGACCATAATGCGTTAACTGTTCTGGTGTAGATATTCCTGTGAGTAACAGGGGCAACGCCCGAACATCAACACTCACATCTGCCTGTTTAGACGTGCGCGTCGCAGCATTACCCTCAGTGTTCATAACAAGGTTAAAAACACCCTCATTCCAAGGGCATAGCTTGTCGTGAATCTTGACTGTCACGTGGCCTAAACGCTCAGCAGTGGGTAAGTTTTGGAACATCACAGGCACATCAACCACCCGTGCCTGAAAAAATACCTGCTTGCCTTTGATGAATTTGTGTAAGTCAAACAAAAGTGGATCATCTGGCGTGAGATGTATGTCAATCACATCAACATCACCTTGTAAGTTAGCTAAAAAGGTAAATAACGCTAAGCGCCCAGCTTGATCTCTGTAGCCACAATCTTCAACATAAAGTGTTTGTGTGCCATTTTTACGCTCGCCGTAAGCAAACACGTACGCACCTTCAGCAAACAGATAGCCAAAGTCAATGTCGTCAGCATCAGTTACAATGTCCCAGTTAATGTAGTCATCATCCTGACGGCAGAGGGCGAAGTTGTAACCTTGTGCAAAACCTTTGTGAATCTCTGCCAACTGAGGAAATACATCTCTTTTGCTAGCTACGTGTTTCAGGTTGATGCTGGTTGCTTGCGGTTGCACATTTTGAACTGGCTTGAGTTGCTCGGGTGGAACTTGGATACGCAGACCGTTTGGGAGACTCTGCCAACCATAACGCGCATAATATTGGGCATCAAAAGGATATTCCAGGCACCAACCGATGCCTGAGCTAGGGTCATTTTTGACAGCCTCAGTTTGATTGTGTGCATGTAGGTTGGTAAGGCCGTGCTCGAGCAGCTTTTTGACATAGCCCTTACGACGATATTCCGGCCCGGTTCCCACACTGGCTAAACCAGCCATAGGTACAACCTGCCCCGCTAGCCACATAGTAAGCGGGCGAAAGGTGGCTGTACTTGCTAAGTTGTCATCCTCGAAATATCCCCAAGTAGCTGCTAGACGGCGTGCTTTGGCATCTGCTTTGGAAGGATTCGTGAGTTCATCTGGGACAGCCCACACAGCCCGGCGGCGCAGCTCGAGATAGGCCGCCACGTCTTGCTCAGTAAGACGCCGAATCATCATAGGTCTCCTTGATTATGATTGGAATGTTATATGGTCAGCGTAGTGACCCATTCAAGTATGCTCAACAACGGCTGGCATTGTGTTGTCTGGGTTCTGGTCATCTTCTGACAGATGTTCGTTGGAAGCAAGGGTAAACGGTAGATAGGTTGGCCGCTCGAGGTTCGTGCGCAAAATCATAATGGTATGGGTGCGTTCAACACCATCTACTAAAAACAACTTGTCGAGCAGTGCGTCAAGTTCTTGGGTATTTTTGACCCGCACTTTGACAATGTAACTGTAATCGCCAGCGACGCCGTGAACTTCTTCAATCTGAGGAATGTCCAACAGACCTTCAACCAATAAATTAGCAGGTTTACGCGGCTGTGGGGTGATAGCAATAAACGCGGCGATACTGAGGCCAAGTTCCTGCGGATTCAAAATTGCATGATAGCCAAGGATAACCCCAGCTTGCTCGAGCTTTTTAATACGCTCGCCGACAGCAGGCGCAGAAAGCCCTACTTGTTTAGCAATCATCGCGTGGCTGGCCCGCCCTTGCGCGCGTAGAATCGTCAAAATCTGTTGATCAATGTTGTCAAAATGCGTCATAGCACCTACGTTCATCTAGCACAAGCTAAACCCCGGTTGTAAACCCTAGTTGCCTAGCTATTTTGCACCAGATTCGTGCATCATATCACATACTACAGCCTCAAAATATCAGCCTGAAACATCTTAAAATGCTTCCCAGTAGATGGATTTTGTGTTACAAAAGTAAGGCGAAGATGATCAGAGTTATAAATCTGTAACGTGTTGCCTAGGCTTTCATAGTTGTAGGTTGTTGACCCAAAATAATCATACTCAAAACTTCATCTTTAGTCACATCTTCGGTTTTGGCAGTGCCCACAAGTTTACCGTTGTGTAACACAGTAATTCGGTCACAAAGATCAAAGACATCATGAATGTCGTGACTAATTAGAAAGATGCCAATACCTTCACGTTTGAGGCCTTTAACTAACTCGCCGACCTTGTGAGTTTCTTGTGGTCCTAAGGCTGCTGTAGGTTCGTCCATAATCAAAATGCGCGCGTTAAAGTAAATGGCCCGTCCAATGGCAATGGCTTGGCGTTGCCCGCCTGACAAGTTGCGGACATCATCCCGAAGTGATTTTATTTTAAGGTCAAGCCTATCCAAAACTTTTCTAGCTTCAGCTTCCATACGGTCGTCATCCACTGTGCCAAACGGCGTCATAAGTTCACGCCCTAAAAAGATGTTGGCGGGTGCAGCCAAGTTCTCTGCTAGGGCCAGTTGTTGGTAGATGGTCTCTATGCCGTGTGCTTTGGCATCTCTAGGCGAACGAATGTTAACTTTCTTGCCTTCTACTAAAATATCGCCACCATCTGCTGTGTAAGCACCTGAAAGTATTTTAATAAGCGTTGATTTACCTGCCCCGTTGTGCCCCAGTAAGCCAACAACCTCACCCGGCTCTAGGTCAATGCTTACATTTGTTAGCGCTTGAATGCCCCCAAAAAACTTGGAGATGTTTTTCATCTCAATAAGCTTGGTCATTAGCCTTCTCCCAAGCCTGTACGGCGGCGGTAAATCACATCAATCCAAACTGCGATAATTAAAATAAAGCCAATAATAACCTGAATAAGCGAGCTATTTAAGTTCAAAAGCACCATGCCACTTTGCAAGCTTTGCATAAAAATGGCACCCAAAATTGCGCCGGCTACCGTCCCGTAGCCGCCCGCTAACGACGTACCGCCAATAACTGCTGCCGCGATAACATACAGCTCAGAAAGTGTACCTGTTGAGTTAACGCCGGAGTTAAGGCGCGCTGAAGCTACCGCCCCTGCTAGCGCACTCAAAACACCCATGAGCATAAACACGTAGAGTGTCATGCGCTTGGTGTCAATGCCGCCTAATTTAGCTGCTTCAGGGTTGCCCCCCATGGCATAGATATAGCGCCCAAATTTAGTTAGGCGGGCCACACCTGCCATAACCAACGTAACACCAATTAAAATGAGCACAGGAATAGGAATGCCTTGTGCAATAGGTGGGTCAGTGCGTGGGCGGGTATAGGCGTTCATGACCATCACAAATACCAGTACGAATAGAATAGATAAGCCTGTCACCAGTGCTTCCGCCCAGAGTGGTTTAACGGGAAAGCCAAGTTGATTGCGCTTTACTCGAGCCCTAACTGCAGCAAAAATAATGGCTGCTATGGCAATCATGCCCACAATCCAACTCCAAAACGCTCCTATAGACCCCTCTAACCCACCGCCCATAAGTTTAAAGGTGTTATTCAGCGGCGCAATGGTCTGGCCAGTCGTAAGGAGCCACGCGCCCCCTCTAAAAATAAGGAGTCCTGCCAATGTCACAATAAACGCAGGAATACCTTGATACGCAATCCAGTAACCTTGAAACGCCCCTATCACGGCCCCTGCTGCTAGACCTATAAGTAAAGTGAGAATCCAGCTCCAAGGTGCTTCAATAGGAAAAACACGGTTTTGCATAATGGCCATGAGCATCGCACTGAAGCCAAGCATTGACCCCACAGATAGATCAATATGCCGCATAACAATGATGAACACCATGCCTGTTGCCATGATGCCCACGACACTGGTTTGTACGGCTAGGTTCCAAAGGTTACGGGGTGTCAAGAATTTTTGATCTGTCAAAATATGAAAGATGATCCAGACAGCAAGAAGCGCTACCACCATACCCAACAAGCGAACGTCTATCTCGAGCGTGCGTAAAAAGCCCATGAAGCCCTGGTTAGCTTCGCGACCTGTAGTATCTAAGTTTTTTTGTGCCATTGCCATGATAAAAGTACCTTTGAATGTTTGAGACGTGTTTGTTGATGCATCTGGGTGAATACTACCTATAAAATTAGTTCTTGTGATGAAGTAGCAGCATTGTCAACGTCTAGCAACACTATTTTATACATCACCCTATAGGATCGAGGATGAACCTATTTGAACAACATATCTTTCAATAGCTTTTCTTTTGCTTAGTGTGTAGGTTCTAATCTCTCCCAAATATCAGCAAGATACTTATTAAATATTTTCTCTGTGAAATATGGTTGGGTAAAATAGAACTAGCGAATGCTCTAACTGCCAAGCATTCGCCAGCGACTAGAATCTTAGGTTAGCAAGTTTACTGACACGCAGCGGGACCGTCAGAACCTACGCCTTGGCAAAGTTCTTCTTGGCTGATCCAACCTGCCTCGAGCACAACATCTAAGTTGCTAGCGTTAATGGGAATGGGTGCAAGTAGAAATGCATTCATAGCTAAACCTTTGGGGCCGTCACTAAAGACAAGTGCATCAGGAACGGCATCTACAGCAGTACCACCAGCCATTAACATAGCAATTTCGGCAGCTTTTGCACCTAGTGCGCGGGCGTCTTTCCAGACGCTTACAGTTTGGGTGCCAAGGGCAACCCGGTTGAGGGCTGCTCTATCACCGTCTTGACCTGAAACAGGTATTTGTCCGTCTAAACCTTGAGCAGCAAGGGCTGCCACAACGCCGCCTGCGGTACCATCGTTTGACGCAACTACAGCATCTACCTCGTTATCGTTCGCAGTTAGGATTTGCTCCATGTTACGCTGCGCGTTTTCAGGTAGCCAGCCATCTGTGTACTGCTCACCCACAACAGTGATATCGCCAGCGTCAATGGCCTCTTGTAAAACCTCTAGCTGACCACCATGCAAAAAGTCTGCGTTGGGGTCTTGCGCACTCCCTTTAATAAACACATAGTTACCCATAGGTTGCGCATCAAAGATGGCTCGAGCTTGCATGCGGCCCACTTCAACATTGTCAAAGGTTAAGTAAAACACGTCTTCAGCTTCAATAAGACGGTCATAGCCGAGCACAGGAATGCCCTGAGCTTTGGCGAGTTCAATAGCAGGCAAGATAGCATCGGCGTCTTGGGCTAGCACAATAAGTGCGTCGGCACCTTGGGTAATAAGCGCTTCAATGTCGCTGAGTTGCTTTTCAACAGAACTTTGTGCGTCGGCGCTAATGTACTCGCCACCCATGGACTCGAGCTGGGCCCGCATAGCCGCTTCATCTGTTTTCCAGCGTTCTTCTTGAAAGTTTGACCAACTCACACCAATGGTTTGAGCAAAGCCTAGACCGACGACACTTATGAGTACGAGACACCCTAACAGTTTGTTCATCTGTTGCCTCCAAAACGTTGCAGCTTCTAGTCTCCCAAACAAGTAGTTCCAAAGCGGGACATGCCTAACGCCAGACCCTTGCCAAGAGATAACCAAGAAGGAGAGATCGCCATCATGCAATGACCGTTGTGCCATCACGGTTGTGCCATCACGGTTGTGCCATCACGGTTGTGCCATCACCGTCGTACATCAAATCACCATGTGATAGCACCCTGTCATAACACTGTCACAACACTGTGCGGTTCACATACACATGATGAGTACAGATGCGGTTAGCACCTAGTCTGGCGTCTCGCCAAAGGTAATATATTGAGCTACAAACTAATTATGGAGTATACTCACTGACGTATACGCTGTCAATACCTTAACCCGTTTGTAATGTTGCGCAGTTAGCTGTGCAGGCAAACCAAGATTAGCTAACTTGGAGTCTAGGTTATTGTGCTTACGCGCCCAACAGAAGAATCTATATCTTTACAAGATATACGACAACAAAATGCAGCTAAGATATTTCACACCCTTAGAGAGCACCCTGGTATTTCTCAACGGGAGTTGGTGGACTTAACTGGCATTGACCAAGGCACCATCTCGGTGATTGTGAATACGCTGGTTGACAAGGCTATTGTCAGCCGTGAAAAAGAGAGTCAGGAAGGACGGGTAGGGCGGCCGCGCATGGCCCTAAGGCTGTCCCAAAAAGTAGGGATTTTGGTAGGTGCAAGTATTCAACACAATAACATTTCGGTAGTTGCAACTTACCTAGACGGCACAATTATCTCCAGAGATAGCAGTCCCACAGGCTCGAGCATGACTGACACTCTACAAAGACTCCACAAACTCGTTAGACGCCTCATTAAAACGATGGGTCACAACCTCAAAGATTGCTTAGGGTTAGGTATTGCTGCGCCTGTCATTTTGGATAAAAGCAACAAACGCATTTTATTTGCCTCCAATTTAAATTGGCCACAGGTAGGCATAGACAAGCTAACAACGTTGTTCAACATGCCTGTTTATGTTGACAATGATGTCAACGCAGCAGCAGTAGCAGAAAAACGTTTTGGCGCTTGTAAAGAGATTGATAACTATGTGTATGTTGGGGGGTACTCGGGTATTGGCGGCGCAATTGTCCTTGACGGCAAACTTTACAAAGGTGCCAAAGGCTTTGCTGGAGAGTTAGGTCATATTGAGGTTGTGAACAATGGTAGACGTTGTGGCTGCGGTAACCACGGCTGTCTAGAAGCGTATGTGTCAGAAAAAGCTATGCTCGAGCGCTTTGCTGAACGCGGCAGTGACGCTATCAATTTAGATAACATCGTTTTGCTTGCCCAAAACGGGCATCAGTTTGCAAATTTTATGCTCTTTGAAGCTGGTGAGCTGTTAGGGCGTGCCCTTAGTTTTGTCAATAAAATGTTAAATCCCGAGTATATTGTTCTAGGTAGCGGTTTAGCCACCATGTCTCCGTATATCAAAGATGAGCTCGAGCATACCCTCATTCAAAAAAGTTTAAAATCTTTGGACTTTGTCCCCAAAGTCATCACCTCATCGCTCGTTGAAGATTCTGCGCCCATGGGAGGGATTGTGCTGGCGCTCGAGGGGTTTTTAAGTCAGACATCATGGTTTACGAACTGATTGCTTAG
>JBCCOX010000215.1:0-7628 GCA_039025155.1 Deinococcota bacterium
TAGCTAGTCCAAACCCGCGGCTTCACGCACAGCTCTAGCAATGTTAGACACGTCTTCGTCGCCGTAGCCGCGTTTTAGAAGGCCTGTCTCGAGCTGCTCCACATACGCTGATACTGGGATGGGCACACCTAAGTCTCGAGCGGTTTCCAAGGCAATATTTAAATCTTTACGATGTAGGCGCGTCCGAAAGCCCAGTGGATATTCATTGTTAATCATGTTCCCTGCTCGGTTACTAAGCACCCACGACCCTGCTGCACCACCCGACACAGCTTGATGGGCTGCTTCAATATCCACACCAGCAGCTAGCCCAATGGCCATGCCTTCAGCCACAGCTGCATACGTCCCTGCAATAATCACTTGATTGATGGCTTTGGTAATTTGGCCGCTCCCCACCGGACCCACCAAGGTGATGGTTTTACCGAGGTGCTCGAGTACCGGCTGAACTCGAGCCAAAACATCTGCCTCACCACCCACCATAATCGACAGTGTGCCGTTCACTGCCCCTTCACTGCCACCAGAAACAGGCGCGTCTAGCATGTCAATACTTTTATCAGCTAACACCCCTGCAATGTTGCGTGTGACAATAGGGCTAATGGTACTCATATCAATGAGCACACTGCCAGATGCCATCCCGTGCGCAGCACCTTCATCGCCTAACACAACATGCTCAACGTCTGGCGTGTCACTTACAATAGTAATAACAACATCCGCCCCACTAGCCGCTTCTTGGGGTGATGCTGCTGCGCTTGCGCCTGCTGCAACCGCCGCGTCTTCACGGCTTCTGGTGCGGTTATGCACGGTAACGTCATAGCCTGCCTTAACCAAGCGTGTTGCCATAGGTGACCCCATAGTCCCCATGCCAATAAATGCAATTTTCATGGCGTCCTCCTAATGTCATTAAATTGTATTTTGATGAAATTTTGCTACACAAGTCCTACGTTTAAGTGCCTAAAACCCAATGTTTAATTTCCTGAATCTGTTTCAACTGCAGCTTTGGGTTGTCTACGATTGCGCATGGCATTGGCACGCTTTTTCAAATCTTGGAATGAATCGCTATCAATGATGGCATCAACCTGCTTTTGCCGCTTGGTTTCATCAATTTCAATTTTAAGCTGAACAACCTCTTTTTTCAGCGTTTCTTCCCGCTGCCTAACCTTACCCACCATGATTTCAAAGACTTCAGCAAGTTTGCTGATTTCGTCTTTGATTTGACGTTTACTGAGTGATGAAAGGTCTTGATCATAGTTACCTTCACCAATACTTTCGGCAAATGAAGACAGCTTGCTGATAGGCCTTGTGAATAATTCTGAGAATATATAAACAAGCACTAATAACGCAGCATAAGTGATACCAAAGGCTCGAGCCGTACGTGCCAAGATCGCATCCTGTACGCTATCAACATAATCAGCGTTGAAATCAATACCAACCCCACCTACAACAATGTCACCTGATGTCGTAATAGGTGAATAAGCTGATACCCATTGCCCCCAGCGATCTTCGTAGCCAACACGACGTAAAAGCCCCAGTGAGTTGAGAAACCGTTTGATAGGGTCTCGCGCATCCTCATCGGTAAGTTCACGCTCACCTATGGGTACTAGATATGCTGGCTCACCACTTAAACTTTGAATAAGGGGGCCACGACTCTGATATGATTCTCTAAATCCTGCAGCTCGATCAGTATCGTATCTAGCCCACAAATCAGAAATAAATAAAACTTCGTTCTCACCTTCACCACGAACGTAGGTATATGGCCATGCTCTCGGCTCAATATCATTGACGGTATCAAACCAATTCATAGCTTGTATGTAAAGTGCATCATCTGAAAACCCTGCCTCATTAGGCTGTCCAACTTCAAAAAGAGTAACGAGATCATTAGCACTTAGACCATCTACTGTACCCTCAAGAGTACTCCTCATATCGTTAACGATTCTTTGTAGTGCCCTATCAGTAGTAAAAGAATAAAACCAATAGTAAGATGCAAAAAACACTATAGTAAATATAACAGTAAAGCCAATAAGCAGTCTGACTTTAAGACTAATGAAACGTTTCTGATTGGGTATCGGCTTAGTTTCTTGACTTTCCTTTCCAATTATTGTCATTGTGCTTCCTTCCGACACACCAAAAATGCATGAATGGATTTAACTATTTCTATATATAGCATTGTTTATAATCTTTCGTATAATGTACATTAAATCATAACCCTGTTTCTCTGCTATCCAAGCAATTGTCGAAGGTTTTTTAAGAATTGGAAGCGGATTAATTTCAATTAAATTAGGACTATCTGCTTCATCAAACCTAATATCAACACGTCCAATATCTCTACATCCAACACTTTTGAAAGCTTTAACAGCTAGCTCAGAAAGTCGATTATACAATCTTAAATCGCTTACCTCAGCAAAGAAATCCGGATTCCAAGCTTCCTTCTCCTCAAAAACACTAAATTTATTTGGAGTATATGATAGAATTTCAGTTATTCCTAAAACAGTTACCTCACCTTGATTTTCAAATACGCACACTGTGTACTCTTTACCTGGCAAAAATGCTTCTACTAATACAGGTTGTTTGTAGCGTGTAGTAAGTTTCTTAATCCTTTCATAAAGCTCTTGGTAAGTAGTAGACAGTGCATCGTTATCAATACCTATAGATGAACCAGCATAAAGAGGCTTTGAAAATAGTGGAAAGCTTGGGAGTCCAACATCATCAGGTTGTAGATTATTTGCATCATCCACAACCAAAAAAGGTACTGTTGGTAGGCCTTCCGATAACCAAATACGTTTAGTCACAGCTTTATCGAGTGTAAGCGCAAGAGTCAGTGCATCTGAGCCTGTATGAGGAATTTCATTTGCCTCAAGCAGTGCGGGAACTTGTGATTCTCTTGCACGACCATAGAGTCCCTCAGCAATATTAAACACTAAATCAAGATTTGTTTTTTCTACGTATATATGCCTAGCCAAACTATGTACATCACCTATTTCAATGACGTTGTAACCCAATTCCGCTATCATTTTACTGAGTTCGGAAACTGTTTTTTGTGAGTCAAATTCAGCGTAAAAATCTTTGGGTTGCTCTGTAGTTGGTACATAGTTTTCACGTAGATCATACACTAGACCTATTGTTAGAGATTGACTCATTTAATCCTCACGACGGCTCCTACTAAGATAACGACTGATTGAGGTAAAGGCTGACTTCACAATGCATTTAGTCAAGTTATTAGGCTATGAACCTTATCTCATCAAGTCATCATACACGTAATGCTGACTGTATGCTTGCGGCCTCGAGCCCACTCTTATCATAACCCGGCTAATGTCGTGCTGATTGATGCAATGTACTGGAGTCTATCGCTGAATTAGAAGCGGTTTTTTTTGACATTGTCAAACAATATTGTGTAAGTTCTACGATTCCTTCTGCCAAAGGATGCTCAGGTGCTTTAAGCACCACCATTTCCCGTTCAGCCAACGCTAGCGCTGTGCGCGAGTGAGGCAGTACAGCACGGACTGGACGCTTATAGGTATCTTGAATTTTGCGGGCAACCTCGAGCGGATCGTGCTCACTTGTCACCATATTGACTACAAGACCAATATCGGGAACATCAAGTGTTGTGGCTACGTCAATGGCAACACCTGTTCCCTGATAATCGTGCTGGTCAAGACGCATCACAACCAGTAGCATATCAGCCGCAGCAACCGCTGGGAGTGTGACCTCGGTGAGCCCTGCTTCACAATCAATAAGCAATATATCAAGCTTGGCATAATCACTTAGTGCCATGTAGCCCTCGAGCAAGCGCTCTGCCGGATACGCTTCACGCGGCAAGCGTTGCACGCTTATATCGCTACGGGCAGCAACAAAAAACAGCTTGCCAGATAGCTTTTCGTCCAAGCGTGCCGTTACATCAATAGGCAAGTGCTGGGCTTCACAAATACCCGCTAAATAGTCCTGAATAGTGTAACCAATTTGTTCGGCTGCAATACCTAGGCTAATGTGTAAACTAGGTGTCAACAAATTCATATCCACAAGGCCCACCCGTTTACCTGCTTTAGCAAGCGCGGCTGCCATGTTAAGACTCAGCATGGACTTACCTGTACCTCTAGAAAACGAGTGAATGGTGACAATGTTTGACATTATTCGTTAAACGCCTGTATCTGCACTGCTGCCATCATTTAAATTGTTGTCGCCTAGGTCTGTCTTGTTACCGCCTGTCTTATTACCGCCTGTCTTGCTACTGCTAGCCTTATTGCTATTGGCATCGCTATTACCATTAGGATCACTGCCCCTAGGATCAAGGTCATCTCGCATGTCATCGAGCATTTGCCGCCAAATAGCAATAGGCGCGTCAGGACGGTGCGAGCGCGTGTGGCAGATGCGGTACACAACATCGCCATCTGTGGTGGTCTCGGTACTTTTTAGAAAGCCGCATTTAACAAACAAATCAGCAATTTCAGCAGCTTCATGACCTGTTAAGTCAAGTTCTTCAGAAAGCATCTTAAAAGTCATGGAACCTTGCCGCATAATTTTTTGTAGAACGCGCCGTAATGGTGGTGATACCTCGAGCAAGACACTAGTAGAAATACCTGCTGGAAACGCATAACTTGTTAGTTCTTGTTTGAGTGTTTCAAATGTACTCATGCCACTCCTTTGCCATCACACCCCTTGCCACAGGTGACACTAATCACGCAACAGTCGCTCAGCAACAACAGCATATTTTTGAGCAATTTCGTGGTCGGGATATTTTAAAACAAAAACGCCTTCACTAGCTAGCGCCATAAGTTCATCGGAGTGAGGTAAAACGGCTGCAACTTCACTGTTGTAGATGCTTTCAACGCGCGCTTTAACGTCGTCCACGTCATAGACTTGAGGTGTTTTGTTAACGAGTAACAGCAGATCAGGAACGTCGAGTTTACGGCCGACATCTACGGTGACGGCAGTGCCCTGAAAATCTTGCTGATCAGGTCGCATGACAATAACAAGCGCATCTGAAATGGCAATGGAGAGCAGGGTTTCTTCGTTCATACCCGGGTGAGTATCTATGAGGAGTACGTCCAAATCGAGCGCGTCAATGAGGCTTTGAAAGCCGTCATTAAGCAGACCAACATCGTAGCCTTCACGCAAGACCCTAGCAATTTCGCCCGGTTTGATGCTCGAGGGTACAAACAACAATTGTCCATTAGCAATACCAAGGTTAGCAGACACATCGTGGGTGGCTTCTTCAATATCGCACTTACCCCACAAGTAATCATTGAGGGTGTTGTGCATGTCCTCTTCAGCAAGTCCTAAAATAACGTGAATGCCCGGCGACTGAATGTCGGTATCCACAACGCCAACTTTGAGGCCTTTGTTCGCCATAATAGAAGACAGGTTAGCGGTGGTGTTGGATTTACCCGTACCCCCCCTAAACGAGTGAATCGAGATGATTTTTGACATCTTGCCTCCAAATAGTTAGGTCTTCAGGTTTAGCTAGCAACGTGCTGAACGCGCTTCACGGTTATTGAAGCCGACCCTACATAACTCACCAGTGTGTAGGTTGTGTAGGTCGCTCATGTGTAAGCCAGTACCTGTGTAACTCGTCACCCTCTAGCCAACCATGTAGTTTGTGCTTGCTTAGCTTGCCACACAACTAAACAGCTTGCAGATTGCTTATCCGTACTGCTGATCAGTGATGTCATGTTGTGCCAAGTACTGCTATCTCAGGTCAACTTGCAAGTGTTGGGTGAAACATAGCAACGTGCTGGACTATCTGTATAAGCTGCATACGCCTTTTGATACTTTCTAGCTGGGTTGTAACTATGTATCTTCGGCGCAACAAACAGACAGCAGGTAAACATAATCACTTTGCTCATCATATCATCTTGTTGAGCTGACTAAGCGATACATCCAGTGCGCTTAACACTGATTGCTGCTCACTGAACGCTGATTGCTAATAATTGAAGGTCTCAATGCATGCCATTTGTTATTTTAGTATGGGTTGATGAAGTTACGATTACATAGTTCAACACATGGGTTTCGGGGTTTCGTATGCTGGCAGGAGCTAACTTAATCAGTTTGTTTAGCTTCTTGAGACGTCAACTTGCTGTGCCGCAAATTGCGGTTGCTAAGGGCATAGATTCCTGTCAGCAAGTACATGAACCCACCTGTAATGTAAATGGTGCGAATATCAACATGGCTCGAGAGCCACGCAAATACTAAGCCACTTAGCATAAATACAACGCTGCGCAACATTTCTCGGGTGGCGTATACACGCCCCAATTGACTGCCCTCAACACGGCTCTGTAGAAGGGCGTCTTGCGCTACATCGCGCAGGGCAAAAGGGGGTCCAAATATAAACGCCCACACAACCGCAAGCCAAACGGTGTGACTGGCGGCATAAGCTAGAGTGAGAACACCAGACAGTGCCGCATTGATAATAATGATTCTACCCGGAACACGCTCGAGCCAGCTTGCCATAGCTAGTGCCAGTAGCGAGCCAATCATCATGCCCGAAAAATAACCAGTAATTTGGTAACCCCAGCCGGTAGCATCACCTTGTAAGGCTTGAACGGTAAACGCCAGCATGAGCGCGCTAGTCCAAATACTGTGGGGGACATGTTCTATGGTTTCCATAACCACCAGCGGCCTAGCAACAGGGTGCTGCTGCAAATAGTGCCAACCTGCACAAAACGCACGCCACCACGATGCAAGGCTGTGCTGGCTAGTTTCGCGCACAGGGCTGTGCGGCATAAGTGATGACATTACAACGCTCACTGCAAATAAGCTGACAATGGCCAGACTAATAGATGTCATAGAGACGTGCAGTACAAGCCAGCCACCCACGGTATAAGCAAGGGCCGTAAGCACTTGGCTCGAGACCAACATAAAACTATTTGCGCGCACAAGTTGCCTGTGAGCAACAACCGAAGGAATCAGCGCTAGTCGTGCTGGACGGTGAAACACGTCTGCAGCAGCAAGCCCAGCCAGGACAGCATACAACCCCCACACAAGCGTACCTGTCCCCGGTCTCAGCAGTAACCAAACCAAGGCGACCAAAAGCACCCGCAGGCTGTCCATAATGACCAACACGTACTTACGAGGCAGGTGATCAACCAGCACCCCTGCCAGCGGGCTGAGTAAAAACGCGGGCAACATGCGTGCCACCATGGCACCGGCTGCTTGCAAGGTTGAGTTTGTTTGCTCAAAAATAACGACGACAATCGTTACAGCAAACAGCTCGAGCGCAAAGGTTGTTGTGCTGGTGACAAGCCACAGCAATATAAAATGACGGTTGCGTAACATGGGGACTTGCGAGCTAACTGTTAGGGGCGTTGTCGTCACAGTAGTTCAGTCTACTCAGATGGCCCAGCTCAATATGTCAGATGACCCTGAACCTCCCATCACTTCACCTTAGCGTCTTTAACAAAGTCAACAGAGAGAGCCAACGACCCAACAGTGAACTAGCAGCAAAACGCCCCTCACCTCGAGCACAGTTGAGGGGCCTAACTGAAGCTGATTACAAAAGCCTAACAGCCTGAGTTGAGTACCTCTAAGTTAAAAAGAGGTACTTAAGTACCCCTGCATAATTATCTCATACCATCCACTGGTGTAGCGAAGTTGATACGAAGATGTGTGCCAACAGCAGCTAGCGTAAGGGTGACAGCATA
>JBCCOX010000216.1:0-7582 GCA_039025155.1 Deinococcota bacterium
AGCAAACTGGGTTCGCCAGCATCCGCTGCACCCGCTGAAAAACGCCCTGTGTAAACGAGCCCAGCCAGTCCTGCGGTAAACGCACTGAGCATGTACAAGATAATGGTGTGACGGCGCGTGTTCACGCCCGCGCGCACAGCGGACTGCAAGTTACCGCCCATAGCGTAGGTGTAGAGACCAAACTTGGTGCTCGAGAGCACATAGTGCAACACCAATGTGACCACAATAGCCATCGCTACGGGAATCGGCAAAATATCCTGCCCTTCGCGCACAAACACATAACCATTACCAAAGTTACGCGCAACCGCGTTGCGAATAGACACGGTGGCACCACCAGCGACCAAAAACGCGCAGCCACGTGCAATCCCAAACATACCCAACGTACCAATGAACGAGGGCACGTTGAGACGAGCTATCATCCAACCGTTGATTAGCCCCGGCACTAGCGACAAAGCTAATGCTGCCAACACGCCCACACTAAATGACAAGGGCGCGTTCCAACCCACTGCCATCAGCGCGCGAATGACCACCGCCATGGTCACGGCCGATAAACCCGTGATAAAGCCAATCGACAGGTCGATGCCTGCCGAAATAATCACAAAGGTGAGGCCAACAGCAAGTAGCAAAATTTGCGTGGCTGCTAGCAAAATGCTTTGTACATTGCTAATGCGCCCCAAAAAAGTACTCCCAAACGACGCACGCGCCCACACTTCAAAAAAGATGAGAATAAAAACTAAAAAAAGCCACGACCACGCTGCTGCTAAAAAACCAATGATTCGTCGTAGTGCCGAGGGACGCGGCTGCGTCAACGTGTTGGATTGCGTCACTATCACCTCACTGTGAACTTGAACCTTGGGATTGAGGATGCGTTCCCTTTAGTACGCTTCCATCACCTTAACCTTTAGGAGAACGCCTATTAGGTTGATACCAATGTTGTCTTAACTGAGTCTCAGGCACGATTAAAACGTGCATTAGTGCTACAAATACTCTCAACACAAGCTGATGGTTGATTGTACCGCTCAACCGATGAGAGGCCTTGAACACATCTCTGCCATGAGAAATATAAACAAGTAAAAGGGACGCCTGCGCGCCCCTTAATAACTAGTTTAAAAACTGTCGCTTATTCAGAGTAGATGAATTTTGCAACGTCTGGGTCGGCAAAATTGCTTTCGTCAATAATGGTGAAACCAGTGCCGATAAGCGGTGGCACGGACTGCCCGGTTAGGGTTGCGTAGGCGGTCATCACACCGTAGTAGCCAATTTCAGCAGGGTGCTGGGCGATGGCCACATCCACAAGACCACTTTCAATATTGTCTACGATGGACTGAGGTGCGTCAAAGGCAATCACGGTCACATCACCTAACTGTCCAGCGGCTTCAACACCGTTGGCAGCGCCAAGTGCAGAGAACAAGTTAGCACCAAACACACCGCGTAATTCGGGGTCACGGGCGAACACAGCTTGGAATTGTGAGGCTGCCGTGGAAGCGTCGTTTTCGTTGTACTGCGTTTCTAACACAGTGATGTTGGGGAAGTTTTCAGCCATCTCGAGCTTAAAGCCTTCTTCGCGTTGGTCAGTGGTTGAAATACCAGGGCGCACGTTAGAGACGTACACGCTGCCTTCACCACCGATGCGCTCGGCCATAGCTCGAGCCGCAATGCGTCCACCGGCAATGTTGTCACTCGCCACGTATGAAAGTGGAAAGTCACCATCGCCAGCCCCGTCTTGGTAGCTGCCGTCATCAATAAACGTATCTACCGTGACGATAGGAATGCCAGCATCAACTGCGCGCTGTAACGGGGCAATGAGCTGGGTAGTATCGGTTGGCGCAATGAGGATGGCGTCTGGTCCGCGAGCAATCACAGCATCTAACACAGGCACTTGCAAGGTGGGGTTAAACTCCTCAGCACCTTGGAAGTTCACGGTGATGCCGAGTGCGGTAGCAGCCGCTTGCGCGCCCCGGTTCATGGTGATGTAAAAGGCATCTGTCGTGAGGCCAGGAATGAGTGTAATGGTGATGTCGTCTTGTGCGAGGCCGAGTGTGGGCACGCTAAGACCAAGTGCAAGAAGGCAAGTGAGGATAAACTTAGGCATACATATACTCCTTTGGCACGTTGCAACTTGGGTCAGATCATCAGCTTAGTGTGAGCGCTAACAACTTGTTAACTTGTCACGTCAGACTGAGACTGTCATCATTGGTTCGTGCAAAGACGTGACGCAGATTCATGATGTACGATTCAATATTTTTAGGGTTGATTATGAAACGACAGCATACAGGTTGGCGTCAGCGTCTAAACTTTTGGGCTGAATTATATCGTATGGCGTGGCCGGGCTGCTGTCAAGCAGGAAATGCGCATTGTTAACAGAATGTAGAGGTGTTAGCATCACAGAGTAGGTGGCTGAAAACTGTAAATGTAGAAGACATATCCCAAGTGTTAAGAGCTGTAACAACTGGTACTACTTTGGGGGCTAAGAACAAACCTCCCCTAACCCCTCTTAGCTAGGAGGGAAATTAAGTATCTCCGAGTTGAAAAGTGGCATTTATCAACCTCAGCAGCGCCCATCCTTAACCGCTGACCGCTATCTGGAAACTGTGGTTTTCAGATAGGAGGTATTTAGAATACGCCTTGTGCAAAGTTAACCCATGCAAAATTAATCAGCGCGCGTTAGCATAGGCAAGTGATTTTGCGGTGTCATAATCTTGTTCGTAATTTTGAAACAGCAGGTCCATCTACAGACAACGTGCTCGAGGTACTTCGTGGGGTGACGCTCGAGCTAGCCCCGGCGCAAGTCGTTGCTATCTTAGGGCCCTCCGGTTCTGGCAAAAGTACCTTGCTCCATTTACTTGGTGGGCTAGACCGACCAACCTCTGGGGATATTTTCTGGGCAGACCACAACCTTGCTAGCCTCAACCAATCCCAACTCGCCAAGTTACGCAGTGAGGTCATGGGGCTTATTTTCCAATCACATTATTTGCTAGAAGACCTGTCTGTACTTGAAAATGTAAGCTTACCGGGCAGAATTAAAGGCAAGTTGGATACAGCAAGAGCCAAAGACTTGCTGGGACAAGTTGGACTCAGTGAGCGCGCTCAGGCTTTTCCCAAAACTTTATCTGGTGGTGAGCGGCAGCGGGTAGCGGTGGCACGGGCTCTCTACAGCCAGCCGCAGATTATTCTGGCAGATGAACCAACTGGTAGCCTTGACCGCCACAACGCCAAAGCCGTCTATCAGCTTTTGGTTGACCTAGCGAGGCGTGAAGGCAGCGCTGTGGTGATGGTCACGCACGACGAAGGCCTCGTTCACGACGTGGATAAGCGCTATCACTTGGACGAAGGTGTGTTACAGCCTGTTGTTCAGTTAGATGCTGCGTCAGCGGCGGATGATTCCCTAGCTAATGAGCCAGATAGTAACGTCGTGGCATCTTCGTGAGCATGTCGGTTAAGGTGGCTGCGCTAATTCCAGCGGCAGGCAGTGGTCAACGTTTAGGACAAGGCCCCAAAGCCTTTGTGGAAGTGGGTGGTAGAACGCTACTCGAGCGTGCTGTCACAAATTTCACCCAGCACGTAGACGAGATTGTCGTCGCCGTACCCAGCGAATTACACCGTGAAGCTAAGCACCTACTTCCAGATGATGTCATCATCATCACAGGCGGGGCAACGCGGCAGGAAACGGTTTATCAACTCCTGCAAGCATGCACGGCTGAGGTTGTGCTCGTTCATGACGCCGCGCGGCCGTTTTTGGCAGCAGATGTGATTGAGCGGATGAAGGTAGCCGTGCTCGAGCACCATGCTGCGTCTGTCGTTACATCTGTTGCGGATAGCCTTATTGAAGCTGCAACCGGGCAAACCCACGACCGCAGTAAATTGCGGGCGGTGCAAACCCCCCAAGGCTTCCGCCGTGACCTCATTTTACGTGCGCACGACGCTGCCAACGCCAGTGGCGCGCACGTCACTGACGATGCATCGCTAGTGCGCGCCCTTGGTGAGCCTGTTGCCTTGGTGGAAGGTAGTAGTTGGCTTTTGAAAGTGACTGACCCTAGTCAGCTCGAGCTAGCCAGGGCGCTTGCCCCTCACTGGGATGCCCAGCACAATCGTGCGACCTTAACCCCCTATCTCAAACCTTCATCAATGCTTTAACACGCGCGTAGATTTTTTTACAAAGCCCTTCTACAAGCACAAAAAATGTCTATAGTAAAAAGACATAACTTCAGCATAAGAAGCTGCTGAGGGTGTTTGATACCGATTCGTATGGGAATCGGTATCGCTAGCTGTTTCTACGCATTCCATGCGGGTTAATTCCTCAGGAATTAACAGGTAAGAGTACGAAAGGGTGATACCGTGACTGTACCTTTACGATCTGCCACTGAGCAACTACAACACGCTGCAGAACGTGGTTTGAATGTTGTTACAAAGGTTTTAGATATGCCTCACATCAAGCAACTTACTACTGTGAGCGTGCTTACGTGGACGATGTTGTTTGCATCTTGGGGGGCAACCCAACAAGTTGTTTTTCAGGGCCCATGTGGCACCATCACCCGGGATGAAGAAGGCAATATTTTGCGGGCACGTCAGTATAGCTACAACGACATGGGACTGCTAGATAACCGCACAGAAACAGGTGATGGTGAAGTGCGCGGGGTCACACGCTACACCTACGGCAGCGACAACCAAGTGATTCGTGAAGAAGTGTTTGATGATGATAATGACCTGCGCTCGAGCGTCCTCTATACCTACGAAGCCGGACAACTCATGCAGCGTAGTGAACGCGAAGGTGACCGCCTCGAGCGCTATATTAACTACGTCTACGACAGTGCCGGTCGCATTGGTCGTGAACTTATTTACAACCGTGGTGATGACCTACTGCAACGCAACGAAAACATCTATGACGGCGAGGTGCTCGCCCGCAAAGAAATTTTTGACGAAGACGATGACCTGATTGCAACCGTGCTGTATTTTTACAACGAACGCAATGATGTCACCCTCAGCACCCGTACTGACGATGACGGCGACTTAGTTGAAGAGTTTGAATACAGCTATGATGAAAGTGGCAACTTAACCACCGTCCGCAGACGTGAACGCGGTGGCGACGTGCTGGTAACAACCTATGATTACAGTTGTTTCCAGTAGCATTTTTCAAAATATGACGACATCATTAATTTATAGCTTGATGTCATAGCAACATTGCCAATCTGCTATGGCACGAAGAAAATCAACACGCTTCTGAGAGCAGCCTTGAGATGAATAAGGTTGCTCTTTTACGTTGAACAATGCTCATCATCTGGCAGTGAGGGCGCATCAACATAGCTCATGGCTTGTTTAGGTTTGGAAACCTGTTGACTATTAGGATCAAAAAAACGTAAGGGTGCGTCCTTCCAATCACCTGCATAGTCAATGCCAATACGCGGACTTACCGCAAGTTTGCTAGGAGGACAGCCGTAAGTCAGATAAAGACCAGAACTCTGTAAATCCTGACCGTTGTGATCTCTGGTAATCCCTAAAACTTTGCACAGTTTGCCAGGACCATCTGTTTTGAGAGATGTCACCTCAGCATCACGCGCGGCTTGCAATACTTCAACACCTCGAATAAGCACTGCTTGCCCTTCGCCAACCTGACCGGTGACAACGTTAAACATGTTGTACATGCCATAAATCAAATACACATAAGCGTGACCAGCGGGACCAAACATGACCTCGGTGCGCTTGGTGCGGCCTTTGCTCGAGTGACTGGCGAGGTCGTGACTGCCCACATAAGCCTCAGTTTCTACAATGCGGGCCACCCAACGGCTGGCAGCTTGAGCCACAACAAGCTGGCAACCTACTAGGGCTCGAGCAACAAACTCAGCATCTTGTGCATAAAATTGGGGTGACAACATCTATGACGATCATGCCATAAGCAGGTTACCTAGAGCGCATTACCCAAAGCACACTATCCAAAGCACACTACCCAAAGCACCTAGACGACATCACACCTGTTGATGGTGATGCTTGGGTCTAACAGTGATTACATCAGCTAGCAGGTGTATGACGTGTTGTTACAGATGGTTAGCGTTAGGCATTGTGTTTAGGAAAGGGAGCAAAGGGGATGAGGAGATTTCATCAGATGCTAGGCACGTAGCACTACATCTTAAGTTTGCTGAGGCTGTAAAAAATAGCTCTTTAAAATTCTGTTAGGGGGTTCTATTAACAGTGTGCTGATTCAGCATGGCGGGTGATGTTACAGAGGATGTGAATGCAGGTGACGTTAATGCGGGTGACGTTGCAGAGGATGCTGTAGGCAATGTTTGACTGAGGCGCTCTCTAGGGGATACGGGCAAGCGGGCAGGCAAGTCCCAGTCTGTAAACGACACATAAAAACTGCCTCGAACTGGAATAAACAAAATCTCCATTTCAAACCTTGCCCAGAGGTGCTCGAGCACGTACCAGTTTTCCTGCTGGCGAAACGTTAAGCGCCACCTGTCTACCGGAATGTCGGTCGTGTTGGCAAGCTCGAGCAGGTAATAGCTACTTTCTTCAGAGAAACTATCTTTAGCACCGTACACCTGACCCTGATCAAACGCATGAGCAGGCTTTGACGACGTACTTTCTGGTAGGGCGTCTGGGTGTAGCTGAAGGCTGTACTCGAGGCAGTCAAAGGGCAGTAACTGATCTGAAGATGTGAGGGCCTCGTCGCTAGCTTGCTCACTCAGATAATCCGGGTTGCGAGCTGCACCACTGTTGAGTAGCACGTCTTGATCGTAGTTGGTGCGCCGACCCCGTTGCTCGAGCAAGGTCACGGTAATCTCATCACCGTGGCGTGAGAACCTCGAGCGGTTATAGGCTAACTCGTAGCCGCCTGTACTGATGTTCACAGTAGAGGTGACCTCATAAGCTTGGTTGAGCGCGCGGCTAAGGTCTTGTAATAGTAGATAACACTCAGGTAAATCATCATTTGTTTGCGCTCGTGTTTGTGCTCGTGTTTGCGCTTGGCCAAGTTGACCTAGGCTTATGAACAGCACAAGGCTTAACCCAACCGTGAACATGACACGCTTTGTAGCTACTGCAAACAACATGCGTCACCTCAATTCTTGCCCGTCTTGAAACACTAGCTGGTCGTAAACATCTACGCTTACATGTACAGCTACAACGACAAAAATAGTGTTTTAATGTATATTGTTAACAGGAAACTTGTTCTTGTCGCTATTGCCATCCTATGTTTTACCTAGCCTGTACACAACATGTTGAACCCTAGCTAGGATGTTGAATCACCTTATGTCAGTTGATGCTGGGTCAGTTGATGCTGAGTCGCACAAGTAACTACACCAGACAATTTTAAACAACTTTGTTTTAGATAACCTTGCTGTAGGCAGCGCTAAAAGAGCATCACCTAAGCACTACCAATTAAGCACTACCAATTAAGCACTACCAATTAAGCACTACCAATTAAGCACTATCACCCAAAGGCGACATCATCTAAGAGCAACATTATCCAAGGGCAACATGGGCGCAGCTTAGCAGATAAACCCCCGGTTGCAATGTGATACTTGCGCTACAATGGGCAAAATGAACATCGGGTGTGTGCTTTTTCACAACGTTAATGAGTTAGAAC
>JBCCOX010000217.1:0-7577 GCA_039025155.1 Deinococcota bacterium
GGCTTATAGCATTGATTTCTGTACTTGCTAGCATCATCATCCTATTTATATTACACGACCAAGCTAAAGATAAAACAAACTCATCACTATATTTAATGTCTCAAGGCAATCTGCAACGTGCTTTCTTGAGATCGTCTTTATGGTGAAATCAGCTTGGTGATGCAATATCTTTACGAAAAAATAATGACACAAATACAAAAACATCTCACCATCAAACTAGTCCCTAAATAGTGCCGTTCCTTTTTCTTGATCTAAGAGAGCTTGCTTGCGCTCTAACCCCCAACGATACCCACTAAGCGCGCCACTACTACGCACCACTCGGTGGCAAGGAATCGCAAGGGCAATAGGATTGGTGGCGCAAGCTCTAGCAACAGCACGCACGGCAGTAGGCTCCCCAATTGCCTCGGCAATGTCTTTGTAAGAACGGGTTTCCCCGTAAGGGATGGCTTGTAAAGCTGCCCATACACGTGCCTGAAACTCGGTTGCATGGGGGCGTAGGGGTAGCTCGAGCTTCCGCTTCTCACCCTCCAAATACGCCACAATCTGAGCACGATATGCCTCCAACATTTGCTCATCCTGAACATGTTCAGCGGCGGAAAACTCACGCATTAAACCTTCTACCAGTGCGTCATCTTCTCCAAACCACAGCACTACCACACCTGCTTGCGTTGCGGCAATCAACATGCGCCCCAACGAGCTATCAAATAGACCGTAGGTGATGCGCTCACCTTTGCCGCCTTGTTGATACTTGGTGGGATTCATGCCGAGGTTGGCACTTGCAGTGTTGTAAAGGGCGTGGCTCGAGCCGTAACCTGCATCATACATAGCTATCGTCACCTGCTTTCCTGTTTTTAAGTGCTGTTTGAGTTTTTCCTCGCGCCGGGCGATAGCGTACTGCTTGGGTGAAATGCCTGTAGCCTGCTTAAACGTGCGTTGTAAATGGCTGGGGCTTAAGCCCACGGCATCCGCTAAATCTGCCAGTGAGGGTTCCGTTTCCCCTTCCTCAATCAGTTGCTGCACTTGGGCAATAATTTGCTGGACACGGCTAATGTCTTTAGGGTGGCAGCGTTTGCAGGCGCGGTAGCCAGCGGCTTCAGCTTCAGATGCATCTTCAAAAAAAATAGCGTTTGCCCGTTTAGGACGGCGCGACGGACAGGTTGGGCGACAGTAAATTTTGGTACTGGTCACACCATAAATAAACTGCCCATCTGCGGCAGGGTCGCGGTCTAGCACAGCTTGCCAGCGCTCAGCATCACGTGTGTAGGTTGGGGTTGCTGGAGATGTCGTCATCTTGTCTGCCTCATCTTGGCTACGTTGATCTTGCGGGGGCGTACTCAACATCGTTAATCACCTCGTGATGCTCAGCATAGCTAGCAACACAAGCCTCGAGCTATCTGTTTCTTGTGGTCAAAGTAAACGCTGTAATCAACACACATATTAAGATGATGCCATGATAACTTCAGCGACAACCTCAGCTTTAAGCGCCCTTGTTGGTGACGGCCAGCACACCCTTACGCCGGACGTTGGCCATAAGTTTTACGAAGATGGGCGTGCGAAGACTTTTCCGGGAAACACCATCATCTGCCATGTGCCGCGTCCATCAGTGACATTTGACGCACTTGTAAAGTTGCAAGAGGCATTTAAGCGTCTACCGCACACAGACCATTTTAGCTACTTGCCGCCCTCGAGCTTTCACATGACCGTGTTTGAAGGCGTGACGGACAGTAACCGCGTGCAGACACATTGGCCACAAGACATGCCGCTAGACGCATCTGTTGAGGATGTCAGCGCGTACATGTTGGACAGACTCAAGGGGCTTGCATTACCCGGCTCGTTCAAGGTTCGGCCAACGAGTTTAGACGGTGCTAAAACGATATGGTTAGAACCTGCTGACGCAAACGAGGAAAAAAAACTCCGTGATACTCGTAACACACTTGCGGATGCCTTGAACTTGCGCACGCCACATCATGATGCTTATGGGTTTCATATTACGCTGGCGTATCTGATACGGTATCTATCACCTGAGGACGCGCAAGCTGTGCTTGATGGGGCTGAGCTTGCGTATCAAAAATTTGTCAAACGTGTGCCGGAGATTGAGTTGGGAGCGCTCGAGGTTTGTATGTTCAACGATATGACTGCGTTTGAGCCTGAGCTTATGCTTAGTTAACCTGAGTTCGATGTTTCCAAATAATTAGGAATGCGTCTCTGACACGTATCACGATGTAGTTGTAAACACCATCAGCCCTTGAATGAGCAGCATTGAAGCTATACAGGTTATGTTTGATGCATTTCAGAATATACTTCTTCTGATACTCACGCAAGACATGTCTCTGACGTACATTAATTCCGAACTCAGGTTAGTTAAACACCCTAACCTCAGGTGAACACCTGACGAAGTTGTTGCCGAGTTCAATATTTTACCTATAAAAATCTATAGATTAACCTTTGCAAAGAGTAAATCTATAGAAATTCAAAAGCTACAGTTATTGGAGTTATGGGACTACTGCAGTAGGTGAGACAAGAATACGCGCTTCTACTGTGTCTGACACACTACTAGAATCTGTCACTGTCAATGACACAGTTATAGGTATACCTGTGCGTGTGTAAGTGTGTGTAACAATCTGCCCGTCACCTGTTGAACCATCCGCAAAATCCCATAGGTAGGTTAATACATCATTATCTGGATCACTAGACTCACTAGCATTGAAAGTAATCTCCATAGATTCAGTGTCTAAGGGTATAGTGAAAAAGGTTAAATCGTCAATAACTGAACTGATGGGTGACATACTAAATCTGGCGGTGGGTGCTTGGTTAGGATCATTGTTAGAAGAGCAGGCTGCCAAACCTAAGCAAAGCATGATTATGCTAATGCTCCGTAAATTAATAATATGCATCTTAATCCTCACTTGACTTCTATAGTATTTACGGGACGAGATAGGCTGCAATATACACGAGTTAGAAGGACGTTTACACGTCTCCATCTCTAATCTTCATTTACCCAATGCCTCGATCCACGAAGGCGACACTTTTATATATATAATTAGGTATGAACAGGTACTTTTACATCATCATCCTTTCCACGGTGCATACGCAAACCGAACCACGTAACGTGGGCCACTGCGTTTGGCTTGGTACTTGGCGAGGACAGCTTTGACCTCTTGCTGTAATGCGCTTGCATCCTCCTCACCTAAATAAAAACTGGTGTCCCAAAGGGTATCCATTTCTGGCGCGCACAGCGGCAAGCTACTTTCCTGCGCAGGGTCGTCGGTAAGCGCAAACTTAAATAAGTTTTCGCTGTCCAAGTAAACCGAAACGCCCAAACTGTCCATGTTGAGGTCGCGAGTTTGCAGACACTCCACGTGAGCATCTAACAGAGGGTCGTACCACTGGGCATCATGTTGGCGTAGAAAACTCTTGAGGTCGTTAGCGCTCGTCATGGCAAAGGGCACAAAAAAACGCTTGGCGCTAGCGCAGTAGCGGGTGCGCGTGCGGCCTTTGGCAAGGAAGGTGCTCGAGGCCGTCAACAAACCCAAACCCAGCAACTTTTTAACTTGATAATGTACCTTGGCAAAGGGCTTGTCTAATGCCTTGCTAAGTTCTTTAATCGTCAGTGCTGAATGCATCAACGGGCGTAGTAAATCAATCGTATCTGGCGCTGTAAGTACGTCTGCAGCACCTTGACATTGAACAATGACAACTTTAACTTGTCTAGGTAAACATGTTGATGCTACCTGCTCAGATGATAGTGGTTGATGGGAACTTAAATTCATAGCTATTAGTTTAAGTCCTTTGCCACTACATTAAAACTATGACGACAAACGCACGCCAAGCTGCGGCATCACCACCATCAACAACAGGCATGAGAACTTTTGTCATTATTTGGTTAGGGCAAGTTGTCTCGCTGGTAGGTACAGCCATGGGTCAGTTTGCGCTCACTATTTGGGTGTGGCAAGAAACCGGGCAAGCAACGAGCCTAGCGCTCATGGGCTTTTTTACCTTTGCGCCAACCATTATTTTAAGCCCGCTTGCTGGGGCATTGGTTGACCGTCTTGACCGCAAACTGGTCATGATGCTGTCTGATTTGGGCGCAGGCGTTGCCAGCATCGGCATTGTTTTACTACTCACAAGTGATGCGCTTGTGCTGTGGCATTTGTATGCGCTAGCCGTGTGGACAAGCGCGTTTGCCGCGTTTCAGTTTCCAGCCTATTCCGCTGCTATCAGCACTATGCTTAACAAGACGCAGTACGCCAGAGCCAGCGGCATGTTGTCCATTGCTGAGTTTGGCTCTGGGATTGCCGCGCCTGTGCTGGCAGGTGGGCTTTTGGCCGTTGTGGGTATTCGCGGCGTGTTGCTGGTAGATATTGTCACCTTTATCATCGCCTTGCTAACGCTTGCCGCAGTACACATCCCCAACCCCTTACCCAGCGAACACAAACCGCTTAGCTTCCAGCAAGATGTGACCTTTGGCTTTCATTATATTTTTGAGCACAAGCCATTGTTTGCCGTGCAACTTGTCTTTTTCGGAGTCAATTTGCTCAGTAGTTTTAGCTTTTTTATGGTTCCTGCGTTGGTGCTTGCTAAAACAAACAGCAATGAACTTGTGCTGGCAAGCGTACAGTTTGCGATGGGCTTAGGCGGGCTAGCTGGCGGGGTGCTGCTGGCCTGGTGGGGTGGACCCAAGACAAAAATTCACGGCGTGCTGACCAGTATGGCGATTTACGCAGTATTTGGGAGCGTGCTGATGGGAGTTAGCAGGCAGCCGAGTTTGTGGATGGTTGCTGGTTTTGCCATTATGGCGACTATTTCGGTGATGAACGGGTCGAACCAAGCACTGTGGCAAAGCAAAGTACCCTTGCATTTACAAGGGCGCGTGTTTGCAGCGCGGCGGCTCATTGCCCAGTTGAGTGGCCCGCCAGCGATTGTGGCGGCTGGTTTACTGGCAGATAATGTTTTTGAACCTGTGATGCAACCGGGGGGTGCGTTAGCAAATCAGCTAAGTTGGCTCACTGGCGTGGGGCCCGGTGCAGGTATCGCGCTCATGTGTGTGATTGCGGGCGTGCTTCAGTTCATCATCATTATGATTGCCTACAATACGCCGCGTGTTACGCAAGTAGAGATACTACTTCCCGATCACGATGTGACAACATGATGCATCTGGTTGGACTTAGAAAACGATAAGTTCTTGCGGACATATTAGCAGTTCCACGATTCATCCCCCCCATCATAGCCACAATGAGCAATGGCGTTGCGAATATCTTTGGGGATAACTGTGCAAACAGCTTGACAAAAAGCTTCAATGAGGTCGTCAACTGAGTTGGGACGAAGTTGCTTGACCAGAGTTTTGATCTTAGCAAAAAGATGCTCAATGGGACTACCGTCTGGTGAGTAAGCAGGTAGATAGAGTAGCTCACACTCAGCAGCCTCAACTAGGTCTCTAACCTCATGACCATGATGTACAGTCCAGTTGTCAAGGACGAGAATGCTACCAGCTTTGAGGGTTGGTAACAAGCAGTGTTCGAGGTAGCCTAAGAAAGCGTTTTGGTCTACCCCCTCAGGCATAACTAAAGCTTGCTCTGCGAGGTCAGCTTGCAAGCTACAAGCTGCTATGAGGCTGACCCGTTGTTTTTTACCTTTTGGTTGGTTGTCACGTGCCCGCAGGTGGCTGCCTGCCCAAGCATATTCGCAATTAATCCCAACATAGCTGCTTGTTTCATCTATAAACACTAGTTTCTCAGCAGCTTGTGTTGCCATCTCCTGCCAGTAGTTTTGGCGCTGTTCCTCATCTTGTTCACTGGCGCTCAAGCTTTTTTTATAGGTGATGCCTAGGTTTTTAAGATAGTTCCCAATCGCTGACTTCTTAAGCTTGACCCCGGTTGCTTCTGCCAATACTTCAGCACGCTTTTCTAACGTCCACTCAGGATGCTCTGCTACCTGACGCTCAAGCACCGCTAGCTTCTCTCCTTGTAACAGGGCTGGTCGTCCTGGATGCTTTATCCCAGCCAGCTTGCCTGCTTTGTCTAGATTCATGTAATCTCGCACTGTCCAGCGGCTTACCTCATACCGAGCTGCTACATCCTTGATCCGTTCGCCGCGTTTAACGGCTGCTACGATTCGTTTACGTAAATCTAATGAGTATCCCCGCATTCCCTAGCTTAGTAGGGAGATGTAAATGGTGGAAGTGCTACTCGTATCTGAAGTTGTTGGGTCAACTCTAGATGGAAACGCTTTCTGTTAACGCCTTGACGGTTTTTTAAACTGGCTAGGCTATGCTCGAGCGTCTTCACTCTACTATGACGCTTTCTCAGTAGACATATTCAACGCAGTATGAAAGGACTTACATGACACAGCTAAAGGAAAGCAAAACTGTCTCGAGGCGCGATTTACTTAAAACGGCTGGGCTAGGGCTTTTAGGCGCAAGTTTGCTCAGCCAAGCACAACCTGCTCGCGCCCAAGCGGCCACCGACATGGCCCTGCCACTAGGGCTCAAACGCTTACAACTAGGCGATAGCAGCCTCACGCTTATTCAAGAAACAAGCTTGCAACTGCCCGCCAATGCGTTTGGTGGCGGTGCGCCTGAAGGTGCTGTGTCTGAACTGCTTACCGAAAACAACCTGCCCGGCGAAACGGTGGAAGCCTCTGTCAATGTCACCTTGTTAGATGATGGTACGAACAAAGTGCTGTTTGATACAGGTACAGGGCAAACGCTAGTTCCCTCGTTAGAGGCCATCGGTATTGCTGCAGAAGACATTACAGGTGTGGTCATTTCCCACTTTCACGGCGACCATGTGGGCGGGGCGTCGTTTGATGGTGTACTGGCTTACCCCAACGCCATGTACTACTTTCCCCAGCTCGAGTGGGACTTTGTAAGTAGTTCAAGTGAAAATCAAGGCGCACAAAATGCCCTCAATAAGTTGCAACCCGCGCTTGATAACGACCAGCTCAGCTTTTTTCAAGATGGTGATGAGATCGTAAGCGGCGTGCAAGCACGTGCTGCAGTTGGTCACACGCCGGGGCATCACATTTTTGAGCTTGCTTCCAGTGGCGAGTCAATTACTTACATGGCAGACACCGCCAACCACTACTTAGCAGCGCTACTCCACCCCGAGTGGTCGTTTAGTTTTGACATTGACCCCGCCCAAGCTACAGCCGCCCGCCGCGAGCAATATGGGCGTATAGCAGACGAAGGTCGGCGGATTATTGCCTACCACTTTCCGTTTCCAGCCGTAGGCTACGTAGACCGTGATGGGGACGGCTTCCGCTATTTTCCCGTGTAGTTAACAACAATTCCAAGAGAAGTTCCCCCACACTGAGTGGGTTCATTTCGACTCGCATAGCTCGCATGACTAAGTTGCTCCAGCAACTTCAGATGGAAATGCTTTAACTATCAAGAATATGAACGTCTAAACCGGTGCTGCTAAAGTGGCACTCGAGCGTCAGGGGTTCACTGCCTTCAGTCATGTCAACAAGGCGCACATTAGCTTTGACGTTATGGCGACCTTGGGCGTTTTGCGCCCAACCTTCATAGCTAACGGGTAAAAGCGTCGCTTTGAACTCACTCAAGTAGCGTTTTTCGGGCA